>DAOQID010000111.1:11361-13513 GCA_035339375.1 Anaerolineales bacterium
CCTTGTTCTGTGTAGGTGTATCCCAAATGTTCATAAGCCGATTTGGTAGCGACTCGGCCTTGCGGGGTACGGTCTAAAAACCCAAGCTGCAACAGATATGGCTCAACCACATCCATGATGGTATCCTGCTCTTCGCTGATGGATGCGGCGATGGTATTCAAACCCACAGGGCCGCCGCTGTATTTTTCGATGATGGTCTTCAAAACGCGGCGATCCACATCATCAAGGCCAAGCGGATCCACCTGCAACAGGTCGAGAGCTTCACGGGCAACTTTCTGGGTGATGACCCCATTGGCGCGGACCTGGGCATAATCACGCACGCGGCGCAAAAGGCGCAAGGCAATACGGGGAGTCCCTCGCGCACGGCGCGCCATTTCGACGATCCCATCCGCATCGGATTCCACTTTTAACATGGCCGCGGCACGAGAAATGATCTTCTTCATGGCTTCCAGATCGTAATAATCCAAACGATAGACAGCACCAAAACGTGCCCGCAGCGGAGCAGTGACCAAAGCCAACCGCGTCGTGGCGCCGACCACAGTAAACTTCGGCAATTTCAAACGGATCGAACGCGCCGATGGCCCTTTGCCAATAACGATATCCAGGGAAAAATCTTCCATTGCTGGGTACAAAACTTCTTCCACGGCACGCCCGAGGCGGTGAATTTCGTCAATAAAGATCACATCGCCAGCACGCAGATTGGTGAGGATGGCCGCAAGGTCACCTGCACGCTCGATGGCGGGGCCAGCCGTCACTTTCACGTTGACGCCCATTTCATTCCCCAGCACATGCGCAAGGGTGGTTTTTCCCAGACCAGGCGGGCCATAAAATAAAACATGATCCAATGCCTCGCCTCGTGCCCGAGCCGCATCGATCAAAATGGACAAATTTTCCTTGACCTGATCCTGGCCGATCAAATCGTCCAACTTTTGCGGACGCAGGGCGTTGTCTACGCGGTCATCGGGTTTGGATTCAGGGTCAAGGGCTCGCCCTGAATTTTTTGAAGAGGAAGGGGATTTGCTCATGGGGAGATTATACCCTGCGGGTAGAAGCTATCAATAAACAACGATCCGTTTTCAGTTAAGCGCGAAGCGGCTATTCCGTCAGCAGTTTGAAAAAGTATTCGATATGTCGTTCTGCAAATTCAACAATGACCACATCGGGCTTTTCCTTTTCGATCAGGCCAACATAATCTGAAAGTTTCGAAGTGCCATAGTGCAGGGAATATGTTTTGCTGAAATACGGCTCCAGCAACTGGTTCAAACATTCGTTGTAAAACGAATCATGCAAAATGACCGCACCGGGCAAATCGGTTTGCAAATTCTCTGAAACGCGCATCTGCTTATTTTCAGCGAACGGGGCGGGCATCACCTCAACATGGGTTTCGAATTTCGGGGTCAAGACCCACGTTTCCTCCTGCAAGCCAAGCCCCATTGTTTTGGAAATATCAAGCGTGGAATCGATCACTGTGCCAATTTCAAAATCGGATAAAGGGCGCGGTCGCACTTCGGGATGACTGATACTGATCAACGACATGATCTCCGCTGAGGCATAATACGCCCCAAGGCAATTCCAATGCGCATCAGACTTGAAATAAACCTGCGTGGACTGACTGGCTTCACTCAGCACAGGGCGCAGGTCCATGATCTGAATGTTGGTATGCTCCTGCATGTATTGCATGAATTGCTCAAGGCGCGAGACCTCACCAAGCACGGGTATTTCATCTGGCATGTATTGCGGATAGATCGTGTTCTTGTCTGGCGGGATGACCACCAGCAGGCTCCCGCCGTTACGCATGGCGGCATCGTTGAGTTGATTTAATATCGCTTCCACTTCCTTCAAATTCTTTTTACTGACGGGGGAGGTCTTTTGATAATCATGGATGCTGAAATCACCAGAGTAGAACAGCCATCCATCCTTGCCCACGATCCCTTCATTGAAGACCTGATCGCCAAGCGTATAACGCAAGCTGTTGAAATTCTGGATCAATGGCAGGCGGAATAAAAAACGCTCCGAGATCGTTTTGAGCGTCAATTTTGGGCCAAAAAGCTGCGCCACCAGCAGCAGAAAGAAGCCAGCGACAAATAGTTTGGAATAGGTTTTATTTTCCATCGCGGCAATAATAACAGAATCTTGAGGCGAGATACAAAAA
>DAOQID010000112.1:0-6457 GCA_035339375.1 Anaerolineales bacterium
TTCTCGGTCATCTTTTCGTGGGTGTAAAGATAGATGCTGTCAAATCCCTGCCGTTGAGCTTCAGATTCAGCGAATTCGAGCATGAGCTTGCCGACGCCCGTTCCCTGATGGAATGGTTCCACGGCAATGACATCCAGCAGAAAACCTTCTTCCTTGATGCACATCACCAGTGCGCCGATGATCTGTCCGTTTTGCTCCACGACCCATACTTGATGTTCGCGGATTTCATGGACATAGTCCATCAGCATGGGGCCAGGTTCCCGACCGATGCGTTCGATGTAGTGTCGAAAGGCGCTGTGTACACATTCCGTGACGGCAGGTGCATCTTCCATGCCAGCGCGGCGCAGATGAAATTGATGTATGCTCACAGGCATTGCCTCCGGGTTTCATTGTACGGTTTTCAACAATCATGGTCAAGCACGGTGATTCTTGAAATCGCTTATGATTGAACGACCGATTTAGCAAGAGGAGCATACCCTGTGAAATTGATCCGCGAGTATTGGGATTTGTTATCCACCTACCTGAGGCCGCAGCGATTGCAGGTGCTGGGGCTGGGTGTGATTTTGTGTGCGGGGATCGGCTTGCAATTGTTCACCCCGCGTGTGCTGCGTGATTTTATCGATCTGGCGCTTTCAGGTGGAGAGTACGATCTGCTTGTGCGCAAGGCAACTTTGTTCTTTACGATGGTGCTTGTCACACAAGTGATCGCCACTGCCGCCACATACATGAGCGAACGCGTTGCATGGACGGCGACCAATCTCCTGCGGGTGGATTTGGCGGCACACTGCCTGCGGTTGGATATGTCTTTTCACCAGAAGCATTCGTCGGGTAGTTTGATCGAGCGCGTCGAGGGCGATGTCGATGCGCTTTCCAATTTCTTTTCCCAATTCATTGTGCGGGTCATTGCCAATGCCGTGCTCATCATCGGCGTGCTGGTGATGCTTTTCCGCGAAGATTGGCGCGCCGGGTTGGGGCTTTCCATTTTCGCGGGGCTTGCCATTTATGCCATGCTGCGCGTCCGCCAGATCGGTGTGCCGCGCTGGCTGGCATTGCGCCAGAAATCAGCCGAGGCCTTTGGCTTTCTCGGTGAGACCCTGCATGGCACGGAAGATATTCGTGCCAATGGCGCCGTCAGATACATTTTGGCTCGTTTCGATGAGATCTTGCGTGCATGGTTTCCCCTGCGCCGCAGGGCCATGGTCGCTTTCAGCATGATCTGGACCACCACGCTTTTGCTTTTCACCTTTGGCACTGGTTTTTCTTTTGGGCTTGGGTATGTGCTGTGGTCGGCGGGTGCCATCACCGCAGGGACGGTGTACCTCATTTTCAATTACACCGAGATGATGCGCCAACCCATTGAACAGGTCCGCGCCCAAATGGAAGACTTGCAGCGTGCCAGCGCCAGCATTGAACGGGTGCGCGAATTGTTCGCGTTGAAATCGAGCATCAAGGATGGAGACCATTCGCTTGAATCACAGGGTGCGCTGTCGGTGAAATTTAACAACGTCATGTTCAGCTATGGCGAGGAAACATCTGCGCTAAGCGGAATCGATTTTCATTTGGAGGCGGGCAAGGTGTTGGGATTGTTGGGCCGCACCGGCAGTGGAAAAAGCACCATGGCGCGGTTGCTGCTCCGTTTGTACGACCCGAACTCCGGGCAGATCCTTTTGGGCGGGGTGCCGACCCGTGCTGCCAAACTCGCAGATCTGACACGTCGTGTGGGGTTGGTGCCGCAGGAAGTTCAAGTGTTCGGCGCGACCGTGCGGGAGAATTTCACGCTCTTCGACCCAGCCATTCCCGATGAAAAGATATTGGCCGCCATTCATGAATTTGAGCTTTCACCCTGGTTCGATTCCCTGCCGCGTGGATTGGATACGGAACTCGGCCCGGGCGGTGGACTCTCGGCCGGGCAGGCCCAGCTTTTGAATTTTGCGCGCGTCGCCCTGCGTGACCCGGGGCTGGTCATTCTCGATGAAGCCACTTCACGCCTCGACCTTGCCACCGAAGCCTTGATCGACCGTGCCACCGCACGCCTTCTGAAAGGACGCACAGGCATCATCATTGCACACCGCCTGCATACCGTCCAAAAAGCGGACATGATCCTGATCCTCGAAAGCGGCGCAATTCAGGAAATTGGATCGCGCCATGAATTGCTTGCCAACCCTGCTTCGCGTTTTTCGGCTTTGCTCAAAACAGGTTTGGAGGAGGTGCTGGCATGAAAACCCATCGCATCCTTTGGGAGATGATCCGCTACCGCCCGTGGCTGTACACGGTCAATGCAGTCTTGTGGACCTTGATCCACCTTGCGCCGTTGATCCCCGGCCTGATCATTCAACGTTTCTTCAATGTGTTTGGCGCTGAAACGACTCCAGCCTCCACCGTGTGGGCTCTCATCCTTTTGTTGATCGTCACCGCCGTTGGGCGCGGCGGACTTTTCATCGGCGGTATTTTTGTAGACCAACGTCACCGCTTTGCCATGAGCGCGTTGCTGCGCCGCAATATTCTGGCATCCATTCTTGAACTGCCGGGCGCCTCGGCCCTGAAACACACCCCCGGTGATGCGCTTAGCCGCCTGCGTGAAGATGCCAACTATGCCGAAGACGCCATCAGTTGGACCCTGGATGCCATTGGCATGGGTTCGTTTGCGGTCGTTTCCATCGGCATTTTGTTGAGCATCAGCACGCGCATCACATTGTTCGTGTTCGTCCCTCTTGTTGGGGTCATTGCTCTTTCGCAAATGGCGGCCACACGCATCCATCACTTGCGTAAAACAAGCCGCGAGGCCACAGGGCGGGTGACCAGTGCCATCAGCGAAATGTTCGATGCCGTGCAGGCCATCAAAGTGGCGGGCGCAGAAGACCATGTCATCACACATTACGGCCGCCTCGGAAACATCCGCCGTTCTGCCATGCTCAAAGACCGCCTGATGACCCAACTGCTGGATTCGGTCAGCGCAAGCGCGGTTAACCTCGGCACGGGTGTCATTCTTCTGCTCTCTGTTTCCTCGCTGGATGCGCACCTGCCCCTCGGCGATTTTGCGCTCTTTGTGTATTACCTCGGCTTTGTCACCGAGTTCACGCAATTCTTCGGGCGTTTCCTCGCGCAATATCGTCAGGCAGGAGTTTCTTTTGAGCGGATGATCGAACTGGTGGACGGCCTGCCCCCCGAGCGGATCGTGTCCCACCGGCCTTTGGATTTGACTTCAACTGCGCCTCTTTATCTGGACCCTGAACCTGCTTCAGCGTCCTTGCAGAGACTCGCAGCAAGAGACATTTCATATCGCCACCCCAATTCCGGGCGCGGTTTGGATCGGGTCAATCTATCGCTGGTACGCGGCTCGTTTACAGTGGTAACCGGCAGAGTGGCATCAGGCAAGACCACCCTGTTGCGTGTTCTATTGGGGTTGCTTCCTCGTGAGGGAGGCCGCATTGATTGGAATGGGGAACCGGTAAATGACCCCGGTACGTTCTTTGTGCCGCCGCGCTGCGCCTACATTGCTCAAGTGCCGTGGTTGTTCAGCGGAACCTTGCGCGAAAATATTTTGCTCGGCTTGAAGGAAAATCCCACTGCATTGACCGAAGCGATCCGCCTTTCTGTTTTCGAACAGGACCTTGCGCAAATGCCCGATGGGTTGGAAACGGTCATCGGCCCCAAAGGGGTGCGCCTCTCCGGCGGACAGGTGCAGCGTGCCGCCGCTGCGCGCATGTTCGTGCGCCAGCCAGACCTGCTGGTCATGGATGACCTTTCCAGCGCGCTCGATGTGGAGACCGAGGAAAAACTCTGGCAGCGGCTTGCAGCGATGCGTGATACCACCTGTTTGGTGGTGTCACATCGCCGGGCGGCATACCGGCAGGCAGATCACATTATTGTTTTGAAGGATGGCAGGGTGGAGGCGGAAGGGACGCTCAATGACCTGCTAAAGTCCTCGCCTGAAATGCAAAGTTTGTGGGAGCAGCAGGCCTCTTGAAGTTGTTAGACCCGATCAATCGTCCAGATAAATATAGGCATGGTTGCGGCCATTCTTCTTGGCCTTGTACAAAGCCTGATCGGCGTGACGGATGACCTCTTCAATGGATTTATCCTGCGGCGACGTTTGCAATTCCGCAACGCCCATGCTGAGGGTGACGGACAGGGGGACATTATTCCCTGTTTCCATGGAAATGGTTGAGACATTTTCACGGATGCGCTCGGCAACAAGAAAGGCCTGTTTGGTGTCGGTTTGTGGCAGGAGGATGATGAATTCGTCGCCGCCGTAGCGTGCAAGAATATCCACGTCACGGATTTGGGCGGCAGCGACTTGCGCGATTTTGGCCAGGATCCGGTCTCCCAGATCATGGCCGAAAGTGTCGTTGGCTTGCTTGAATCCATCAACATCGAACAGGATGATGGTCAGTTTGTGCTGGTAACGTGCTGACATGTTGAATTCACGAACGGCAAGTTCAAAGAAATAACGGCGGTTGTACAGGCCGGTCAGGCCGTCTGTGCGGGCCAGGACCTGTTCGTGGGCCAGCATTTGCTGTAATTCACGGTGGGTGGTTTCGAGATTTTTGTTTGCACGGCGCAATTCATCTTCCGCGCGTTTGCGTTCGGTGATGTCGATCAGGCTGCCTTCATAATAAAGTGGGTTTCCCCAAACATCATTGATGACGTGAACATAATCTTCAGCCCAGAAGTTTGTATTGTCGTAGCGGCGAAATTCGGATTCGTACCCTGAAAGCGTGCCATTCTGCCTGATCGCTTCTTTGAATTTTTGGTTGGCGTCAGGGTTTGCATACAGGTCTTCCGGTTTCTGTTGGATCAGGGTGGTACGGTCTGGGTAGCCAAACATGCGCACCAATGCAGGGTTGGCATCCAGTATTTCTCCGCTCGCGAGGGTACGATACAGGCCAATGGGCATATTCTCGAACAATGTCCGATAGGCCTGCTCGGATTGCATCAGGTCATTCTCTGCCTTTTTTCGTTTGGTGATATCCTGTTTGACAGCAATGAAGTGGCTGATTTCGTTTTGTGCGTCTTTCAGCGGGGTGATGGTCATTTCTTCAAAATACAGGCTGCCGTCTTTGCGGCGGTTTACCAACTCATCCTGCCAGATTCTGCCGGAAAGGATCGTCTCCCAAAGTTTACGGTAGAAATCCTTGTCATGTATTCCTGATTTGACCAATTCTCCCGGGCTTTTTCCGATGGCCTCAATAGGTTCGAAGCCGGTCAAGTTTTTGAAAGAGGAATTGGTCCATTGGATGAGGCCGTTGCGGTCAGTGATGACAACGGTGTTGGCAACTGCTTCGAGAACAGCGCTTTGCAGTTGAAGTTTTGTTTCGACCTGTTTTCTTTCGCTGATGTCGCGGGCCACCCACAGGGTGGCATCTTCACCCATCGGGGAGATGGAGGCCTCGAACCAGGGAGTTGCTCCATTGATATTAATCGAGTATTCGATGTGTTGGGTCAGTTTTGTGGTGAGTACCTTTTCGATTACTTCCTGGAAGACCTTAACCCATGGTTGGGGGAAGAAATCGGTGAGGTGTTTGCCGACCACTCTTTCGGGGGGGATGTAGAATTTTCCCGGGCGCGTGGGGGCGATCCTGCTGTAGGTGCCATCACGTTTAATGACGAGGACCGTATCCTGCATGGAAGAGAACAGGGCGCGCAATTCCGCTTCTGAGGCGGCAAGCGCCTGTTGGGCCTGGCGATGTTCTTCGGCCAGTTTTTTCTCGTAGGTCACATCGCGGCCAACGCCCACGGTGCCGATCATGTTCCCGTTTTCGTCAAGGAAGGGGGCTTTGTACACATCGAGAAACAGGAATTCGCCTTTGACATTTCCAAACTCTTCGAAACGTTGGGCCTGCTGGCTGGCATGGATGACGGCATCTGAGTTGATGCACAGTTCACCGAAGGTATGCCAGGCGGGGTCTTCGGGGTGGGCAGTTCTTTGTCGCTGGGCAAAATACAGGTCGGTTTGACCGAGGGGTTCATTTGTGTCGGTTGCGATCAGTAATTTTTCAGCGATCGCCTTGTTGGCGAAGAGATAACGTCCGTCCATATCCTTGGCCCAAACCAGATCTGGGAGGTTGTCGGTCATGAGGCGGACCATTCGATACAGGGCGTTCGATTTTTCTTCGCTTGTGCGCAGGGCCGCTTCGATCTTTTTGCTTTCTGTGATGTCGTCACAGGTGAGCAGGACAACCAGTTGTTCATGTGCATCATATACGGCACGGGCTGATTCTCGAACCCATAAAAGTGAGCCGTCTTTCCGTATCTTTCTTGTTTCCATCTGAACCATTTGACCCACATTCTGCAGGCAGGTTGTAAATTGTTCCTGAATCATGGTGTGGTCGTCGGGGTAAAAAACCTCAAGCAGAGGATGATCTCTTAGCTCGGCTTCCGAGTATCCGAGTTTTTCAACCCCAAATTTGTTGATGGAAATGATCCTGCCTTCAGAATCGGCCGTGAAGTACATGGA
>DAOQID010000112.1:6557-13440 GCA_035339375.1 Anaerolineales bacterium
CAAATTTGTTGATGGAAATGATCCTGCCTTCAGAATCGGCCGTGAAGTACATGGAAGGGATGTTTTCATAAAGCGCGCGATAACGTTCTTCACTGGTTTTGAGTGCCTGTTCGACCTGTTTTCGCTCGGTGATGTCGGTGTGCGTGCCGATCATGCGTCGAGGTTTTTGTTCGTCTGTCCATTCGGTGACTTTGCCGCGGTCGAGGATCCATTTGTAGGTGCCGTCTTTACATAACAAGCGGTGTTCGCTTTGATAATAGGGCGTTTTGTTTTCGAAGTGCAGGTTGATGGATTGGTAGGTGTTCTCACGGTCATCGGGGTGCAGGCGGTTGTCCCATTCGTGCAGGGTATTCCAGTTTTCGGCCTCATCATACCCAAGCATGGTTTTCAGACGACGTGAGAAAAAGACCTGGTTGGATTCCACGTTCCAATCCCAAACCCCGTCGCCGGGGCCTTCCAGTGCAAATTGCCAGCGTGCTTCGCTCTCTTGCAGGGCTATTTCGGCTTGCTTGCGCTCGGTAATGTCATAACCGTTGATCACGATTCCCTTGATGGCGGGGTCGGTAAGCAGGTAGTGACTTACAATTTCAAAGTAACCCCATTCTCCATTTTTTCGAATAAGGCGATATTCGCCGCGATGGACGAAGTTGGGGGTATTCGATCCTTGTGTGAATGCTTCTATAATGGCGGCCATGTCATCGGGGTGGATGAGTTCGAAGGCATTTGTCCCGAGCAGGCTGTACGGTTCATAGCCTAACATGCGCGTGACAGAGGGACTTTCGTAACTGATCTTCCCTTCTTCATTTACAACCAGGATGCCATCGGAGGCGTTTTCGATCAATGCGCGGTAATACTTTTCGCTTTCGAACAGGGCTTTTTCAACGAGCTTGCGTTGTGTGATATCGTGGAAGTTGATCACCACTGCTTCCACGTTTGGGTCGCTCAGCAGGTTGCTGAAGGTGCTCTCCACCCAATAATAGACACCGTCTTTGCGTTTGTACCGATATTGAATGGTGGGTGTGAAGGCAGGGTTTTGAACCAGTTTGTTCATTGTTTCAAGAACGAGGTCGAGGTCTTCAGGATGAATGAACTCCATGGGGGTGAGGTTCGTTATATCCTCCTCGCTGTAATCGAACAGTCTTTTTGCAGAAGGACTGGCGTATTTGACCTTCCCATCCATGCCCAGCAGGGTGATGCCATCGGGGGCCTTTTCGATCAAGGCTTCGAAATGTTCCTTGGCCCGTCGCACAGCTTCTTCGGCTTGTTTTTTCTCCAGAAATTCAGCTTCCACTTTTTTGGCCAGGTGGGCGTTCCGCAAACTGATGGCTACCTGGCCCGCAAAGGAATCGATGGCGGGGCAATCCTCTTCACTGATGGCTTCATTTCCAAATACGACCAACAGGCCAAGGTCTTCTTCGTCCACCCGCAGGGGGGCGATGATTCCCTGTCCAATCTTCAAGATTTTCATAAGAGCCTTGGTCATGGGCCACATGAATTTTGGAAGGGCTTCTGCAAAGAGGTCTTCCGACTTGTGAATAAATTCTGACTTGCCTGAAAAAATGATGCGGTTATAGGTGCCGTTTGGGTCAATTTGCCAGCAATATCCTTGTGCAGATACCTTTGCCATCTTTTCGGCATTTTGAATGATATCTGTAGAGAGGGTGGTGTAACTATGGCAGAGTGTCTGACGATTGCTGTTGAGTGTGAGGATGGTGGCTTCAAGCCCCAACGCCTTGATCTGTTCGCCAACCACACGATAGATGTCTTCCGGGGTGTGGGTTTTCTGGATCGATTGCGCCGCCTGCCCCAATGCAAGGAGCGTTTTACGGCTGCGGTGCAGGGATTCTTCCGCTTTTTGGCGGGCGTATAGTTCATCCTGCAATTTTTGCACCAGACGGATATTGGATAACCCTGTTGCGATCTGGGCTGCAAAAACTTCCATGGCGGGTATATCAGATTGGTTTAGGAACGTGCCGTTGATTTTTAACAGCCCCAGGGTTTCATCGTCCACCAACAGGGGCGCGAGGATGCCATGCCCCAGTTTAAACATGGATATCAATGAATCTATCCAGCGGCTGATGGGGGAGGGGACGATCTCCAACATGGCCTCTTTGACTGATTCAACGAATACTGCTTTTCTGTTGTGAATGGCGCGGCCATAGACAGTTTCTGCTGAAAAAGGAATTTGATATTCGTGCAGAGACAGCCCTGTGATCTTTTCGGCTTTGCGGATCAGGGATGGAGAATAGGAAGTATAGGCAATGGAAAGTGTGGGGCTGTGCTGATTGATCAAAAGTAAGGTTGTTTCTCCCCCCAGAGACTTAACTTCATTTCCAACGGCACGATAGAAATCTTCAGCCGTGCGCGCCCGTTGGATGGATTGCGCTGCACGGCTTAAAGCCAATAAAAGATCGTGGCTATGACCATTTTCATCCCGCACCAATGTGAGGGAGGAATCATAGAGAGGCTTTGGATGCATCGAAACCTTCCTTGCAGATTCGCTTTATGTGACAAGGTGTGGGCAGCTGAACAGATGGATCTGGTTCAGGCGAATCAGGTTTAAGATATATCCGCCGTGTATAAGAAAAAATAATGAAAAATTACTAAAAAGGGAATCAAACTTTTGATGGGCGGCGTTTATTGGAATATAAAGGAGTTAACCTTCATCGTCAAGTATTTATGTGTGTTGATGATGACTTGCGGGTCAGGATGATTTCCATTGATTTGCGAATTTCAGGATTCGCGGTTTGATGTAGAACGCGAACGGGTCAGCCAATGGGCGTTTTGTCTTGATCAGATCCATTGCTGGCATTGGTTCCATTCCCTGGGCGATGAGAATGCAGGCACCCATTGTCACCCCGCGGTGGACTCCGCCTGCGCAATGGGCATAGACCTTGCCGCCGTTTTGGATCGTTTCGAGTGCGGCATTGGCTCCGCGATGCAGGGCACGCATGGGGATGGGCACAAGGGGAGAATCAAATGTTGGAAGCCAGAGCAGTTCGAGGGGAGTCGGATGCGGGTCTTTCCTCGGGCGGTATTCCACACGCATGTTGATCACCAATTGGACTCCGAGTCCGCGCAGATGGTTGTAGTCTTCTGATGAAGGGGTTGTGCCGATGAACAGGTCATCGGTGATGGGGGAGAAGTTCATGCGGGAAATGGTATCACAAGGACTGGCGCCTGAGATATGTTCTTTGTCACATGCAATGCTGGAGCGCGCGGCCTATAATGATTGTAAGGAGAACTTGCCATGAAAAAGAATCTGAGCCTGTTTCTTTTACTGGTTCTTACTGCCTGTTCCTCCGCTACAGCTGTGCCCCCGACCGTGACCCCCACCGCGACTGCCACTGCGATTCCAACCCATACCCCTTTGCCGACCGCCACATTGACAAGTACGCCCGTCCCAAGCGGTGCATGTGAAAGCCCGCTTCTGCCATTGAGCACAGGCAATCAGTGGACTTACCGCGTTACAACGGATGATGGAGAAGCGACCTACGCCTTGAAAACGCTGGAACGGGACGACGGACGCAACACCGTGATAAAAGTTGAATTCACCGACCAGAAAAATAACGTGTCTGTGGTTGAGCCTGTGGTTTGCATTGACTCGGCCATTGAGAACTTTCCGCTGTTCGTGGTGAGCATGTATTTTTCAGGATATTTGGAAAAGGATTTCAATACTTATCACGATTCAGGTACCTATGCCCCCAATTACGACATCCTCGATTTCAACCACTGGTCAATGCATTGGGATATGTATTATCTTACCGAAGATACGGCCCAACTCATCAACCCAACGGATGGCCAATCTCTGTTCGTGTTGCAGTCTTCGTTCATTGAAATGTCCTTCACGTTGGATGGGACTCGTGAAGCGGTGACCGTGCCCGCTGGGGATTTTCCAAATGCGTTGAAGGCGGGGTATACATTTTCATTTCCCGTGACGATCGTTCTGCAGGATGCAATGACTGGCGGCACGCTGACCGTAAAAACGACCCAATGGTACGAGCCGTATGTGGGTCTTGTCCGCGCGAAGGTGGATTCGACCTCCCTTCGGTTTTATGGACAAAGTGTGCCGATGCAGTTGAACAGCCTGATCGAGTTGGTGGAGTTTGAAAGAGGAGAGTAGGAAAACTTAACCCACCCTCAACAAATTCTGCGCGAACAATTCCTTGGGCGCGGAATTTTCATCTTCCAGGTGCGAAGCGACGATCAACCCATCCTTCAGCACGAAGCGCAGACTCTCTTTATCTGTAAGGACGCGCAGATCATCCAGCGGGTTCTTTTCGTGGATGATCAGGTCTGCAACTTTGCCAGCTTCGAGGGTGCCAAGCCACGAGTCCCAGCCGAGGGCGCGGGCGGCGTTCCCTGTCCCAGCGATGATCGCATCCATTGTGGAGAGTCCCGCCTCATGCATCCAATGGATTTCGAGCGCGTTCTCACCGTGATAGTTCAACGGCGTGCCGACATCTGAGCCCATTGCGATGGGCACGCCTGCTTCGTAGGCCATCTTCAAACTTTTTAGCGCGTCATCCTGCGATGCCTTGTTCTTGTCCATGATCCAATCGGGGATGTTCGGCTTTTCGGCGAGGATGATATCCCAGCCCACTTTCAAGGTCGGCAGGAGGAAGATGCCGCGCTCAGCCATGTGTTGAATCACGTTCGGGTCCTGGTACAGGTACGTGCCATGTTCCAACGTATCCACACCAGCTTCCACGGCCTTTCTAATCCCATCAATGCCATGTGCGTGCATGGCAACACGTTTGCCGAACTTCTTTGCCTCCTGCACCAGCGCCTGCATTTCATCGAAGTTGAAATGGGTGGCACCGGGTTCGCCGCTTTCCACCAACACCGCGCCCGTCACACCCATCTTGATCACATCCGCGCCGTTCTTCACCTGTTCGCGCACCGCCTTGCGGACTTCATCCACACCATCTGCCACGCGGTACATGCCTGCGTAATAATCTGCGCCTGCTTCGGTGATCGAAATGAATCGACCCGCCAGACACATGCGTGGCCCTGCAAATTCTCCGCGTTGGATGGCGCGCCGCACATCGAATTCCAGTTCGCTCCACCCGCCCACATCGCGTACGGTTGTGATCCCTGCCGCGAGATTCTTCTGCGCGTTCGAAAGGATCTTCAACGCCATCGGCCCCGTCGGCACGGCAAATTGACTATCCACTTCGCCAGAGCCTGAAAGATGGACATGCGCATCGATCAACCCCGGCAGGACGAATCGTCCGCGCAAATCCCATACTTTGGATTCAACCCCCGCATCTTCCCACCCGGAAGCTGGCCCAGCGTAGATGATCTTCCCCTCCCCGATGACAATGACCGCGTCCGCGATCGGCGCGCGGCCTGTTCCGTCGATGAGGGTAATGTTCTTGATAACAGTATCCATTTGAAGTCCTGTAAAGATGCGTGGATTTTGAGTCATCATATTCTATCCCCGAAATAAAAAATTCTCCCCCATTTGTGTTCTTCAAATGGGGGAGATGTCCCGCTTACGGGACAGAGGGCGTTATCCCAAAGAGACACCGATCAACTTGCCGATGCCGAAGGTCAGCGCTGCTGCGGCGATGCCGACGACCACCTGCCTTGTGCCTGAGAACCAGACGCTGCGTCCCGTCATCAAGGTGATGGCCGCGCCGATGAGGAAGAGGCCGACCGCACTCACGACAAGGCTGATGTAGATCGCAGTTGCACCGCTCCAAAAGAAATACGGGAAGACGGGGAAGAACGCACCCACCGCGAACAGGATGAATGAAGTGAACGCAGCTTCATAGGCAGACCCGCCCAGTTCCTCGGGGTCAATGCCCAATTCTTCGCGGGCGAGCGTATCCAGAATGCTGCTTTTATCCGCCATCATGTGTGAGGCGAGTTCCCGTGCGCGTTCTTCGGGCAGGCCTTTGGACTGATAGATCAGCGCCAGTTCCTCCTGTTCTTCTTCGGGGTTGGCAGCGATCTCTTCGGTTTCGATCTTGATCTGATGTTCATACAGTTCGCGCGAACTCTGCACCGACAGCCATTCCCCCAATGCCATGGACCCCGCGCCTGCAAGCACGCCTGCGAGCCCTGCGATCAACACGTCGCTGTTCGAACTTGTGGCTCCAGCCACGCCCATCGTGAGGCTGAGAATGGAGACCAATCCGTCATTCGCGCCGAGCACGGCAGCGCGGAGCGCATTGCCCCCGCCCGCCTTGTGACGTCCCTCCAGTTGTGCAACGGTGCCGCCTGGCAAACCCGCTTTCGAATGTGCCGCAATGGACAGCATCCGCGCATGGGATTTTTCTTCGATCGAGAATTCCTGCGCCTCGGCTTCGATCTGACCATCATAGGCTTTGCTGTCGATCTGTTCGTTGCTGGTGATGGTCGGCAAAACGAATTGCGGGCCGAAGCGTTTGGTGAGCCAGATCATGCTTTTTGCACGCCATGATATGCTGCGCGGTGGAATCGGAACCTTGAGTTCCTCCAGTTTCTTTTCCCATGTTGCGGCATGTTTCTCTTCGCTGAGCGCAAGGCGCTGATACACCTCCGCCATCTGCGGTTGTTTCTCTGTTTCGGCCAGTGTGCGGTACAACGCCGCCCCGTCGATCTCTTTTTGCCTGTTCGCAAAATAACGTTCGATATCTGCTTTATCTGCCATGGTTCACTCTCGATTCGGGTTTATGTTTGGAAAGCGTTTTTGATCTTGACCACAGTGTTGCGAATTGCAGATTTCAGCCTGCAATGTCACTGTAAAAGCGGACTGAAGTCCGCGCTACGACCTGGTTTTGGATGTATTCCGTTCCTCTAAAATTATGGCACAAAATCTGTGGGTTTCTTCCTGTCATATGTCATTGATTATGTGTTAAAGTTGGCTTATCGTTGTCACAAGCAGGGAAGGTTG
>DAOQID010000113.1:0-13273 GCA_035339375.1 Anaerolineales bacterium
TTCAGATATTCCCATTTGGCGTTGATGAGGGTGTGCTTCAACTCGGTGGAAACGTTGAATTTTGCGCCGCCAGCCGCGAGCAACTTGGCAACATAATCATCGGGCAGTCCGGTGCCGCCGTGGACCACGAGCGGGGTCTTGATGCCATTGCTGTTCAACATCTTGTGAATGGTTGCCATGCGCTCGAAATCGATCTTCGGATTCTTGGTCTTGTACACGCCGTGCGCGGTGCCGATGGCAGGGGCGAAGATATCCACACCGGTGCGTTCAACGAATTCAATGGATTGTTCGGGGTTCGCGAGCTGCGCTTCATCTTCCGCAACTTTGATCTGGTCTTCCACGCCGCCCACGGTTCCCAACTCACCTTCCACAGAGATATTGCCGACACTGTGGCAGTAATCCACCACTTCCTTGGTCTGGCGGATATTCTCTTCGTAGGACTGCTTGGAGGCATCGATCATGATGTTGGTGTAGCCTGCATCGGCGCATTTCTTGCAGTAGTCAATGCTGGTGGAATGGTCAAGGTGCAGACAGACGGGTACAGGCGCAGATTCGGCCAGTGTGCGGTAGATGGCCACCATCATGTTGGTGCCGAGGAATTGTGAGGGTTTTACAGAGGTTTGCACAATGACTGGAGCCTTCTTTTCAATGGCTGCATCGATCACCGCTTCAAATTGCAGCAAGTCGGTGACGTTGAATGCACCTACAGCCCACCCTTCTTTTGCCGCCGGGATCATAATTTCTTTTGCATTTACGATAGACATAATTTTCTCCTTACAAGGTATCCTTTTGTTCGATTTTTGAAACTTTGTGAAAAGGATGAATGTTTTTTTACCTTCATCCTTTATCTTTCAATCTTATTTTTTCTTGGCGACATCTTTCAACCACTGTTCCCAGCGGAAGTCGGTTACATGCTGGCGGAAGCGGCCAAACCATAAGTCGGCATAACCCTGAAAATCCTCTTCCAGTTTGGAGATGCCCGTTTGTGTGGTGCCCCACATCGCTTCATGCAATTCAGACATGGGCCACATCAGGCGCAGGCGGGCATATGTTTTATCAGTGATCTCACCAAAGTATTCATACAGGAAGATATCCACCTGGTCTTCATTCAAACGATGGTGATGGCTGAAGTTGCCCAGATCAAAGAAAATATCGCCCATGCCTGCGTATTCCCAGTCCAACAGGCGGATCTCGCCAATATCACCGGGGACATCTTCATCAAGCCAGTTCAGATTAAGCAGGTCATTGTGACAGGGCGTCGGCACATATGGGTCCTTCTCCAGAGCTTTTTTGGCTTCATTCATTTTTTGCATGATGAAATCCCAATCATGCGGGAATCTTGCGTTGTTTGCTTTTGAAACCTTGGTCAACATTTCGACGCGTTTGAAAACATTGAACTCGCCCTTGAGCTTTGGTCCGCGGCGATGGAATAATCGGATCTTCTTTGCAACGCGTGCCAGATAATCTGGCTTGACAATGTCCTCAGGCATGATGCGTTTGCCGTTGCTAAACCGCGTTACGATATACCCTTCAGGTTCGATGAAATAGACCACTTCAGGGGCAATCCCAAGTTCGCCAGCCGCTTTGTTTGCGGCGTACTCCACATCTCGTTTAATGCCGAGTTGGTCAGTACCTTCCCCCGCAAGACGAATCACGTAGGAGCGACCATCCGCATCAATCCTGAAGTTTAAATTTGTGATGCCACCGCTCAGCGGGGTTTTCTTGATATTTTTCGAGCCTGCTAAAAACGGTACTTTTGCGATGGCTTTATCGATTGCTAGAGTCATTGTCATGAAATCCTTCCTTTGGTTGGTTTTGGATTTTTTCCAAGGCATCGGGAGTCTTTTGGATTCCCGATGCCTTGATGATTCAACGCATCGTTCCTAACTCGTACCTGATCCTGTTTACTGGCGAATTCTCTCGCCCTTCGGGTCCCACAACACAGCCTGCGCCACCTCCGCGCTGACCTGTTCACCGAAACATTCCACGCTCAATTTTGTGCCTGCCTTTGCAAACTCCATCGGTAAATACGCATACGCAATGGACTTGTTGATCGAATACCCAAATCCACCCGAAGCCACCCAGCTCACCAGCTTATCGCCAGCGCGGATCGGCTCCTTGCCAATGACGATCGTGCGGTCATCATCGAGGATGATCGTGCAGAGTTTGCGTTTGATCCCTTCAGCCTTTTGCTTGACCAATGCATCCTTGCCGATGAAATTCTCCTTGTCAAGTTTCACTGCAAAGCCGAGGCCCGCTTCGTAGGGGGTGTAATCGGGCGAAATCTCGCCGCTCCAATATCGATAGCCTTTCTCGAGGCGCAGGGTGTCAATGGCCTTGTATCCACCTGCCACCATGCCTTCAGACTGGCCTGCTTCCCAGAGTGTATCCCAGAGGCGCAGACCGTATTCCATCGGGCAGTAGAACTCCCATCCCAGCTCGCCTACATAAGTTACGCGCGAAGCGAGGACAGGGACATCCCCCACGTTCATTCGTTTGAAGGTCATGTACGGGAAGCCAGCATTTGAAACATCCTCGGTGGTGACCTTTTCAAGGATGGTACGGGCCTTCGGTCCCCACATACCGATACAGGCATAGTTGGAACCCACATCTTCAATCGTCACACTGCCATCTTCTGGCATTTGCAGTGACAGCCAGGACATATCGTGTTGACCAAATGCGGTACCTGTCACAATGAAGAAGCGGTCTTCCGCAAGTCTGGTGACGGTGAAATCGCACTCAATGCCGCCGCGTTTGTTGAGCGCCTGTGTGTACACAAGGTTCCCGACAGGTACGTCGATTTGGTTCGCGCAAACATAATTGAGGAATTTCAGTGCGCCAGGTCCGCGTACTTCGAATTTATTGAAGGAAGTCTCATCGAACAGACCTGCATTTGCGCGGGTCATCAAATGCTCGTGACCGATGGCGCGTGACCAATTGTGACGCATCCAGCCTTTGGGCTCGTGACCATGGGTGGCTTTTTCTTCATAAATTCGATACCAATTCGGACGTTCCCAGCCCATCTTCTCGCCAAAAGAACAGCCAAGGTCGCGCAGGCGGAAGTAAGTGGGGGAGGTTCGCACATTGCGGCGAGAGATTCTTTCCTCTCCCGGGTAGTGGATATCGTAATACTGGGTGTACGTTTCAAATGTGCGGGCTGCTACATAATCAAGATTGTTGTAGTTCGGGCCAAAGCGGCGCACGTCGAGGCGCCACATGTCCCATTCGGGGCTGCCATCTACGATCCATTCGGCCATGACCTTTCCGATACCGCCCGCTCCAGCAAGACCATGCGCACAGAATGCACACGCCACCCAAAAACCCTTGACCGTTGTTGGGCCAAGCAGGAATTCGCCATCGGGGGTGAAGCCTTCGGGGCCATTCAACAGCAATTTCACTTCTGCGTTTGCCACCGCAGGCACACGGCGGATTGAATTTTCCATCAACGGGGTGAAGCGGTCCCAATCTGGCGGAAGCAATTGGAATTTGAAATCTTTCGGAATTCCATTCATGCCGAATGTGGCAGGTTGGCGTTCGTAACCGCCTGTGATCAACCCGCCAACTTCTTCACGCCAATACACCAGCAGGTCAGGATCACGCAGGTTCGGGAATTTACTGGTCACACCTTCGATGGGCTTGGTCATGATGTAAAGATGTGCCATTGGAAGGACTGGCAGACTCAACCCGACCATTTTGCCGATTTCGCGTCCCCACATCCCCGAGGCATTGACGACGACTTCGGTTTTGATCGTGCCCTTGTCGGTAACGACTTCACTTACACGCCCGTTCTTGAGATTGATGGCAGTAACCGTGGTGTTGGTGAAAATTCTTGCACCGCGATTCTTTGCGCCAATGGCGAGGGCATTGGTCAACCCGGTTGGGTCAATGCTGCCATCGTTGGGGGTGTACGCTGCACCGACGACGCCTGTAATGTCCATCAATGGAAACAGGTCTTGTGCTTCCTTGGGGGAGATCAATTCCATCGGTACCCCGAAGGAACGGGCCATGCCCACCAGCCGCCTGTTTTCTTCCATGCGTTCAGCAGAAGAAGCAAGGCGGATGCCGCCGACTTCACGCCATGAGGTGTCTTGTCCTGTTTCGGCTTTAAGGCTGCGATACAAATCTGTGCTGTAGTGCATCATGCGGGTGAGGTTGGCATCTGAACGCATTTGACCAACGAGTCCCGCCGAGTGCCATGTGGAGCCTGATGTCAGTTCGTGCTTTTCAATAATGACAACATCCTTCCACCCTAGCTTTGTGAGGTGGTAGGCAATACTTGAACCGCCCACACCTCCGCCGATGATAACGACCTGTGCCTGTGTTGGAAATTCGGACATGCTGTGCTCCTGTATATGGAATAATCAATATAACCAAAGACAGAGGACGAAGGGTAACAGCATGGTCATCCTTCGTCCTCTGTTGTTATTTCTGCCAAACCGAGCTGGGATTTGCCATTTCTGCCACAATGTCGAATGTGGAAATCGCACCAAGGGGGAATGCGTCTGGGTCGTCTTTATCAATTACAACCAGGCGGTGGTGATGATTTTGAATCATCATGTTTGCAGCATCACGCAGGCTGGCGTGGATATCAATGGTCAGTGCAGGGTGCATTACATCGCGGACGGTCAGATTCTCGCCGAGGCCGTCTTTGACAAAACGCAACAGGTCATGTCCGCTGACAACGCCGAGGATCTTGCCTTTTGCGTCCACCACCAGAACAGATCGCCATCCAGCGGAGGTCATGGCGCGGGCGGCAGAAGCCACGGGTGTTTTGCCGCGGCAAACCAAAATGGCATCTGACATGACATCAGCAACCGTGTCACGTTTTGATTTGGCATTGTCGGCAATGCTTGCGACAAAATCTGACAGGGAGAGTATGCCCACAGGTTTTTCGTTCTCAGTTACCAGGAAGCGTGAAACGCCTTTTTTCATGAACTGGTCCACTGCTTCGGGGAGGGGAGTGTTTGCAGAGATGGTATCCACCGGGTTCGACATAAGATCCGCAGCGGTTAGTTTTCGCATCACATTCAAGCTGTCGGGGTCGGAGGAAAGCCATTCGCCTGCCATCAAATCAAAATCTGAAATGACCCCCATAATGCGCCCATCACGGTCAATGACAAAAAGGGCATGCACATTGTGTTGATGCAAAAGTACGGCCACCTGTCCTAATGTGGCTGTTGGCTTGCAGGTGATGATGCCGGGGTGCATGAGGTCTTTGACAAGTTTTGCCATGGCAGCTCCAATAAAATCAAAACCAAGACCTGACAGGTTTGACGGTGATTATTGAGCCTGTCAGGTCTGAGCGGAATTGAACGAATTATAATGAAAAAATCAAAAACTTGCAAATTCCTTCAAATTCTTATATAATCCGCCAGATGGGAAAACCCCTTATCCCAGCCCAACGAAGAGAGAGAATTCAGGAGTATCTTGCAATTCATCAAATCGCGCGCACTGCCGACTTAATGAATTTGCTTGAAACTTCTGAGGCAACCGTCCGCCGCGATCTTGAGTGGCTCGAACAAAAGGGGATCCTTGAGCGTACGCATGGGGGCGCGATCCTGAATCAACGCGTGATCTTTGAGCAGGAATATCAACAGCGCGCGCAGCATTTTCCAGAAGAGAAAAAAATGATCGGCGAACTTGCCGCGTCTTTGATCGAAGAAGGCGATATTGTTTTTATTAACAGCGGAACGACTGCCACACAGGTTCTTCAACATATCCGCCGTGATACGCGGGTGACCATTTTTACAAATAATGTAAATGCAGCTTTGGAATTGGGTGATGCGGGTTTTCACTACTATTTGACAGGCGGTGAATTCCAGTCACGCTCCAACTCACTGGCAGGCCGCTTCGCGCTGGACAATTTGAACATGGTCTTTGCCAACAAGGTGATTCTCGGCGTTGACGGAGTTTCCATAAAGCATGGTTGTACGGTTCCCACCAATCAGGAAGCCGAGGTTGTGCGGAAGATGATCGAGCGCACCAAGGGCCAGGTGATCGTGGTGGCAGACCATAGCAAGTGGGGCGCGGTGTCAAACTTCCCTGTGGCCAACATGGGTGAGGTTGACAAACTTGTAACTGACGATGGTTTCGGCAAGGAAGCGATCAAAGACCTTGCTGAACATTCTGTGGAAGTATTGCTCGCCAGGAATGGTAAAGTGTAAAGACGAAAACTGATGAACAGGCGCATGATGGGCCTGTTCATTTATCTACTCTCAATGGAGCGAATATGAAAACTCAGGCAGAGATCGTTATCATCGGTGGTGGAATTTATGGAGCGCAAGCCGCCTATCATCTTGCAAAGAATGGCCGTAAGGATGTGGTCATCATTGAGAAAGGCGAAATTGCCAGCGGTGAATCTTCACATGCGGCGGGTTTGGTGACGCAATTTGCGACCTCGCAGGCCATGCTCAAATTCCGCATGTACAGCGTGCAGATGTATAAAGAGCTGGGATTGTTCAGCACCGTAGGGAGTCTGCGGGTAGCCTCGAGCAAGGAACAGTTGCTCGAAATGGAACGCAGTGTCAGCCGCGCCAAAGCATTGGGTTTGGATTGCGAAGTCATTGGCCCTGAAGAAACCAAACGCGCCATGCCTCAAATCTCAGAAAAGAATTTGTTCGGCGGCATTTACCTGCCCGGTGACGGGCAGTTGGACCCATATACCACCACCACGTCCATGGCGAAGTTTGCCAGGGATCTCGGTGTGGAAATTTACACCAACACCCGCGTGACCGGCATCAAAGTTTCAGCGAAAGGGGAGGTTCAGGCGGTTGTAACAGACAAAGGTGAGATTCGATGCGAGATCATCATCAACGCGGCGGGGATGTGGGCGCCGCGTATTGCTGCCATGGCGGGGTTACACGTCCCAACCACCCCTGTGGACCATCAACACATTGCCTTGAAAGCTGTGCCCGGACATGAATTTGCGCCCGATACTCCCTGCTTGCGTGACCCTGATAATCTGGTTTACATGCGTCAGGAGCAGGGCGGTTTGGTCATTGGCGGTTACGAGCCAACCCCGCTTCCACGTTGGATCGATGGGACACCCTGGGAACATGGCAGCAAGAGTTTCCCAGGCGATTTTGATCAATTTGAAATGCTGCTCGAGGGTGCCATTCGTCGCCTTCCGTTTTTGGATCAGGCGGGTATTATCACACTGGTTCGCCATCCCGGCGCATACACCCCTGATTGTCAACCCTTACTTGGACCGATGGCTGGTGTCAAAGGGTTCTGGATGATGGCGGGGATGTCGCTCAATGGTTATGGCGGCGCAGGCGGAATGGGTAAGTTGATGGCCGAATGGATCATTGACGGCGAAGCACCAATGGATGTGTATGGATATCGCGCTACCCGCTTTGGAAATTATTATTCTGACTTTAAGTATGCAGCGGAACGCACTGTTGAAAGTGTGAAGTATTACTATCGTTTGAAATTCCCGCATGACGAGCACGAACATGGGCGCCCGCATCGGACCAGCCCAGTGCATTATCGTTTGATGGAAAATGGCGCGGTCTTTGGCGAAAAATTCGGCTGGGAACGTGTAAATTATTTTGATCCTGGCAAGGAATGGCGCCGAATGGGCGAGGACCAGCGCGAATGGGGGTGGGCAAAGCCTCCGTTCTTTGAACGTATGCGGCAGGAACATATTGCCACACGTGAGCGCGTGGCCTTGTTTGACTTGACATCGTTCGGCAAGATCGAAGTCAAAGGCAAAGGTGCATTGCCGTTGTTGCAGAGACTGACTTCAAGCAATGTTGATAAGCCCATAGGCAGTGCGGTATACACCCAGTTCCTTAATTCACGCGGTGGCATTGAGTCTGACCTAACGGTTACCCGTTTGGGAGAAGATTATTTCTGGGTCATCACGGGTTCGGGTTTTATTGCCAACGACCTTGCTCGTATTCAAATGCATGTGGATGAAAATGACGGAGAGGTGTCCATCCGTGATATTACGATGGAACATGCCTGCCTTGCTTTGTGGGGACCGAAGGCACGTGAAGTGCTGCGGAAAATTACAAGCAGTGATGTTTCGAACGAGTCTCATCCGTACCTGATGACCAAACCCATCGCGATCAACGGTGTGAAAGTGTTGGCGCAGCGTGTCAGTTATGCGGGTGAGTTGGGCTGGGAACTGTATATTCCAAACAATCGCGCCACCATGGTTTGGGATATGCTGATCGAGGCAGGGAAGGAATTTGGTATGGAACTTGGCGGTTATAAAGTGCTCGATCCATTGCGCCTGGAGAAGGGTTTCAAGTACTTTACCACCGACATCACACCCACGGTTACCCCTTATGAAGCAGGGCTTGGTTTTTGTGTTGATTTGAACAAAGGTGATTTTATCGGCAAAGAGGCATTGGTTGCGCAAAAAGCACAAGGTGTGAAGCGTAAACTTTGCACACTGGTATTGACCGACACCGAGGATTATGTTCAGATTTATGGTGGTGAGGCGGTTCATCATGAAGGCAAGGTCATCACCCGTGTGAGAAGTGGCGGATACGGCTTTACCGTCAAGAAGAATATTTTGTATGCTTTCCTGCCCACAGAGTTGGCAGTGAAAGGCAACCGTTTTGTCATTGAACTCATTGAAGGCAACCGCGAGGCAGAAGTGACCTCATCTGTATTGGTTGACCCGAAAGGCGAGCGTTTACGTGCCTGATATTGCGTAATCGCAAAGAGTTTGCAGGCCTTTGCGAAATTTTGTGGTGAAAAGAATGCCTTCCGCTAAACAAACTCCTCCATCTTATGTAGGCTTTGGAATGTTGACGCCTGTGTACATCATGGCACTGGATCAACTACCCAAGCACAACACTGGCGCGATCGTACATCAGGTCAGCGAATATGTGTATGATGATGCTGCGATCATTGCTTGCAATTTGCGCCAATGGAAAGTCCCAACGGGGATGATCGGCACATCTGTTGGTGATGATTTGCTGGGTCATCATATTGAGAACACCCTGAAAAATATGGGGGTGCAGGGCAAGGTGCGTTTCACCAAAAAATATAAAACACCCCTTGAAGTGAATGTTTCAGATAAATTGGGTGCAAGGACATACTTCTGGCAGCGTTCTCCAGAGATTCTTTCTACCTTGGACACTGCGGATTTGGGAATGTTGAAAGACGCAGATCTGATGTATGTAGATTGGTATGACGGTGACCATATCATCCGCGCAATGAATGAAGCACGGCGCTGTGGTGTGCCTGTCTTTCTTAATCTTGAGCATGGTCATCGTGACCCTGAGATCATGGAGAAGTACGTAAGCCGCGCCACCATTTGCCAGGCAGTGACCGATGATGCCCAGATCGGCAGAAAAGGCGCAATGTTGACCGTAGCCAAAAAACTGCTCAAAGCGGGTATCAAAACCGCGATCATCACCATGGCAAGGCAGGGGTGTATGGTCGTGCAGGGTGATGAGATCATCCGTGTGTATGCTCCCAAGGTCAAGGCGGTGGATGGTTCGGGGGCGGGCGCGACCTTTTCGTCGGGCTTCATCTATGGGCATCTCAAAGGATGGGGGCTTGAAGAGACTGTCCGCTTTGCAATTGCGGCAGCTTCACTCAAGGTGACACGTTCTGGGTTGAAGATGTTTCCGATCAGTGAGATCAAAAAACTGGCGGCGTCCCTTTCTGTGGAGCGGATGGAATATCGGGATAATCAGTTTTTTGAATTGAACGATCTGATCTCGCAGGCACAGAAAAGTCCGCTGGTTAAGGAAAGCAAGAAGTTGGCTGAAAAACTGATGTTGAAAAAGAAGACAGAACGAAAAAAGATCAAGAAGTCGCTGGTGGAGTGATTCACCATGAAACGAATATTGAAACCCTTATCAATTTAAAGGATGTGAACCATGTCATTTGCTGCATTTCTTACCCAGGAACAGGTTGAACGAATTCACGAGGCTTCACTTGAGATTTTGGAGGAAGTTGGTCTGAAGGTGCGTTATGAACCCGCACGGGCCATGTTCGAAAAACATGGCTGCTCGGTGGATGGCGAACGGGTGAAATTTCCCCGTGAGGTGGTTGAAAAATACCGCAAGATGTGCCCGCCAACCTTCACTTTCTACGCACGTGACCCGAAGTTTGACCGCACGATTCCCCGGGATAGCCCGGTCATTGTCACGGCGAGTTCCGCTCCGGATATCATTGACCCTGTTACGGGTCATGAAAGACGCGCTGAATCTGGCGATATCGCCCGAATCGCACATCTGATCAATGAACTGCCAGGCTACGATATGTTTTCCATTTCCACACTGGCAGATGACGCACCGGCGGGTCAATTCACAATCTCGAGGTTGTATCCTGCTCTCAAATATTGTCTTAAACCGATCCGTGTCACCACGACCGATCACAAAGATACCTTGAGCGTTATGAAGATGGCGTATATGGTGGCGGGCGGTGAGGAGGCATATAAGGAGCATCCGTTCCTGACGCACCATTATTGCCCGACGGTTTCGCCGCTTTCAATGGATCATCTTTCCACTGAGAACGTAATGTATTTTGCAAGTGAAGGCCTGCCTGTTTACCCGACCATTGTGCCGAATGCGGGGCTTACTTCGCCCATGTCAATGGCTGGGACGCTGGTGCAGGGTAATGCGGAATTCCTGGCGACAACTGTGTTGATGCAGATGGTGAAGGAGGGTACTCCAACCATCTATGCCACTCTTGCAACAGTAGCCGATATGCGCACAGGCGCCTATACTTCCGGTGCCATTGAGTGTGGAATGTTGCACATGGCTTTTGCGCAAATGTCCCGTTTTTATAATGTGCCTTGTGGTGGTTATGTCGGCTTGACGAATTCCAAATTGAACGATGCTCAATCTGGCTATGAGACGGGCATGTCAGCCATGGGCGGCCTTTTGGGCGGCATGGATATGTTCAATGTCGGCGGGCTGATCGATGCGTTGAAGACATTCGATTTTGCAAAAGCCGTTATTGACGACGAAGTGGCACAAATGTTGAAGCGTGCCAAACGCGGCGTGAATTTTTCGGAGGATGAACTTGCGATCGGCTTGATCAAAGAGATCGGCCCTGGCGGGTCGTTTATTACCGCGAAACATACCATCAGCCGTATGAAGACAGAAGCCGTGATGACCAAGTTGGCCGACCGTGATGCGCGTACAACCTGGGAAAAGAAAGGTTCCACTGATATCCATGCTCGTGCAATGAAACGCGTAAAGGAAGTCATGACCAGCAATACAACCCCGCTGATTTCCCCCGAATTGGATGATAAGCTCCGCGCAGAATTCCCGGGAATGGTGGCAGGAATGCTCCACCCAATTGAGTAGTGAAAGGTATTTATGTTTGGCTTTTTCAAGAAAAAAGAAAGCGTTTTTCAAAATTTGATCGAACAGCAGGCCTCTCTGGCTTATGAAGGGTTGCGCCTGTTGGTGAAATATTTTGAAACCAATGATCCAGAAGTGGCAGAGGAGCTCTCGATTAAGGAAAAAGAAGCGGATGAAGTGCGCCGCATCCTGATCGATGAGTTGAATCGCAGTTTTATCACTCCGTTTGACCGCGAAGATATTTTTGCGCTTTCCCGCTCCATTGATGATGTCATTGATTACGCCGATACAACCGTAATGGAAATGGTTGTGTTAAAGGTCGCCCCAACCCCTTTTATGCTCCGGATCGCATCTTTGTTGAAAGATGCTGCTTATGAAATTATGCATGGGGTTCAACGTTTGCCAAAACATCCAAAGGTGGCAATCGATCATGCTCAACGCGCGAAGGCGTTGGAGAATCGTGTAGAAGCGGTTTATCGTGAAGCCATTGCAGATCTGTTCAGCGGCCCTGAGGATATTCACCACCTGGTCGAAATGTTGAAGATGCGCGAGGTTTATCGTCATCTCTCCAACGCGGCGGACCGGGGGGATGAGGCGGCCAATATCATTGCCGATATCGTTGTAAAGAAAACTTAACAAGGTGTTAATGTCTTCTGAATTGCTCCTTGTTATCATTCTGGCGCTGGTTTTTGAATTCATCAATGGTATGCGAGATTCTAGCAATATTGTAGCGACTATGATTTCCTCGCGCGCATTCCATCCGCAAACCGCTCTGGGCGTAACGGCAGTGGCAGAATTTTTAGGCCCGTTTTTGTTTGGCGTGACCGTGGCAAAAACAGTCGGCAGTGATATCGTTGATTCCAGCCTGTTGTCGTTGGATGCACTGGTTGCCTGTTTGGCGGCTGCCATTATTTGGAACCTGATTACATGGTTTCTTGGAATTCCCAGCAGTTCATCGCACGCTTTGATCGGCGGTTTGATCGGCGTGGCCGCCTTTACGGTAGGCTTTGGTTCGATCAATATCCATGCGATTTATAAGGTTTTGACCGGGTTGTTCGTTTCGCCGCTGGCTGGTTTTGTTGTCGGTTTTATGATATTAAGGATGATCTATTTTCTTGCGCAAAATGCATCCCCAAATATCAATGAGTTGTTTAAGCGTGCTCAGTTGCTCACTGCCATCGGTCTGGCTTTCAGTCATGGAACGAATGATGCCCAAAAGACGATGGGTATTATCACGCTGAGTCTGATCATCGGCGGTGAATTGACCGGGTTTCAAGTCCCGTTTTGGGTTATTGCTGTCAGTGCATCCACCATGGCGTTGGGTACTGCCATGGGCGGGTGGAGGCTGATCCGCACGCTAGGCGGAAAGTTTTATAAGATCCGCCCGGTACATAGTTTTGCCACTCAGATCACTTCAGCGGTCGTAATTTTGGCTGCATCATTTGGTGGCGCCCCGGTCAGCACCACCCAGGTTGTAAGTTCTGCCATTGTTGGTGTTGGTTCATCGGAGCGGTTTGGAAAGGTACGTTGGGGTGTGGTTAGTGATATCCTTACTGCGTGGATCATTACGATCCCTGTCAGTGGGTTGATTTCAGCAGGTATTTATTGGTTTGTTGAGAGTTGGATTAGAGGTATTTAACCACCATTCTTGTTCATTTATTCAAAGGGCCGTTTGACTTTGAATATTGATAATGCTAAAATGTTAACGCTGTGTTAACGGATCGGAGGTGTCTGGGAAGAGAAGTCTGTCATGTGTTTCCATTCGTCTGATCAACCAAAACCCAAAAGGAGATAGAGAGAAATGCGTACGAAAAATTATGCTTATCAACTGTTCGCCTTGTTCGTAATTGCGGCCACCTTGTTGGCTGCTTGTGGTGGTGGTGCCCCCGCCGCCACTGAAGCCCCTGCTGCCACTGAGGCCCCTGCCATGACCGAAGCCCCTGCCGCCACCGAGGCTCCTGCTGCTACCGAAGCTCCCGCCGACCCCATGGCTG
>DAOQID010000114.1:0-5597 GCA_035339375.1 Anaerolineales bacterium
CAGTGGAGATGGCGGGATTTGAACCCGCGACCTTCGCCTTGCAAAGGCGCTGCTCTCCCACTGAGCTACATCCCCAGGACTTGCCTGGTTAGTGGGCTTGACAGGATTCGAACCTGTGACCCCTGCGTTATCAGCACAGTGCTCTAACCAACTGAGCTACAAGCCCGGGATTATTCCTTAGCAACTGAGAAGTGACAGGAAACTCATTTTGTGATCCAGCGCCCAAGTTCACCGTGTGGGCAATTGTAGAGCGACTACCCCTTGGGGTGTGCTCACTTTCTCTAGAAAGGAGGTGATCCAGGCGCACCTTCCGGTACACCTACCTTGTTACGACTTCGTCCCAGTCACCAGCACCACCTTCGACGGCGTCCTCCTTGCGGTTAGACTACCGGCTTCAGGTGTTACCAGCTCCCATGACGTGACGGGCGGTGTGTACAAGGCCCGAGAACGTATTCAACGCACTATAGCTGACGCGCGTTTACTAGCAACTCCGGCTTCATGCAGGCGAGTTGCAGCCTGCAATCTGAACTGAGGCCGGCTTTGGGGGATTGGCTCCACCTCGCGGTTTAGCAACCCATTGTACCGACCATTGTAGCGTGTGTGTAGCCCCGGACATAAAGGCCATGCGGACTTGACGTCATCCCCACCTTCCTCCGGCTTGATACCGGCGGTCCCGTATGACACATGTAACATACGGCGAGGGTTGCGCTCGTTAGCGGACTTAACCGAACATCTCACGACACGAGCTGACGACAGCCATGCAACACCTGTGCAAGCTCCCTTGCGGGTCGTTCACTTTTCAGATCACTACCACTTGCATGTCAAACCCGGGTAAGGTTCTTCGTGTAGCATCGAATTAAACCACACGCTCCGCTGCTTGTGCGGGCCCCCGTCAATTCCTTTGAGTTTTAATCTTGCGATCGTAGTCCCCAGGCGGTAAACTTATCGCGTTAGCTGCGGCACCGATGGAGTTTAAGCCACCGACGCCAAGTTTACATCGTTTACGGCTAGGATTACCGGGGTCTCTAATCCCGTTTACTACCCTAGCTTTCGCGTCTGAGCGTCAGAAATGGTCCAGAAGATCGCTTTCGCCACTGGTGTTCCTCCCGATATCTACGCATTTCACCACTACACCGGGAATTCCATCTTCCTCTACCACTCTCAAGTCCGGTAGTATTGAACGACCTCTCCTAGTTAAGCCAGGAGATTTCACGCCCAACTTACCGAACCGCCTGCACGCGCTTTACGCCCAGTGAATCCGGATAACGCTCGCCTCCTACGTTTTACCGCGGCTGCTGGCACGTAGTTAGCCGAGACTTATTCCTGAGATACTGTCCTTTCTCATCTCTCAGAAAAGTGCTTTACGACCCGAAGGCCTTCATCGCACACGCGGCGTTGCTGCTTCAGGCTTTCGCCCATTGAGCAATATTCCCTACTGCTGCCACCCGTAGGTGTATGGACCGTGTTTCAGTTCCATTGTGGGGGGTCACCCTCTCAGGTCCCCTACCCGTCGTCGCCTTGGTGAGCCGTTACCTCACCAACTAGCTGATGGGACGCAGGTCCCTCCCAAAGCGAATTGCTCCTTTAGATATCAGTTTCTAAATCTGATAACCACATGCGGTATTAGCAATCCTTTCGGACTGTTATCCCACACTTTGGGGTAGGTCACCAACGCGTTACTCACCCGTTCGCCACTAGGATACTTTCGTATTGCTACAAAAGCACCTCGTTCGACTTGCATGTATTAGGCACGCCGCCAGCGTTCATCCTGAGCCAGGATCAAACTCTCCGCAAAAAATTTTTCACTCTTGCGAGTGTATAAGTTACGGAATTTACTGGTTCAACAAAAATGTTGTTTCCTATCACTTTTCAGTTGTTAAGGTGCTTGCCATTTGAGCGAGCGGTATTCTACTCGCTACTATAACCGTCTGTCAAGGGTTTACACAGACTAAAATACCGATGCTTTTCTTTCGCATCGGCTCATCAGGCTGCAAAACAATTTGCTTTGTGTCTCTGATGCTAGACGGTTACTCAGTTGTCATTGATTTGTCGGGGAGACGAAATCTTTTGTTTTGTACTGGCGAATGGCAATTATATGCATCTCTAAAACTTTGTCAATATCTACAAGGCATTTAAACCTTAAAAAATCGGACCAATTTAAATCATTTTTTAGAACACAGAATCTATACTTTTTAAAAACAAGAAACGTACAACTCTATTACTTCAACCTCATTGCGAGCACCATCTTTACTTCCTGCACACTGACCGACAAACTATTCATGCTTACAAATTTCATTAATTTTGCTATGTGACGAATTTTCGATAAGGAGCAACAAGTTTATGGACCATTCCGAGTAAATCCAATTCATTATGATAATGCCAGATTTGGCGATCTCGAAACATAAACGGTGGTTTATGACGCTCATCACCTGACAACAAATTTAATGGGACATGCGAGCCGATGGCAACTCCGGCTTCTATGCATGTATTTAAATTCTCTCTTGAGATATCTGCGATCATCATTCGCGCGCCGATGATCATGTTAATAATTTCGTTCTGTATCTGTCCACGCTGGATATCCTCTCCCATCATACAAGGCATGGATGTGATTTGCTGAATGGCGCGACGCACAAAACGGCTTCTCGCCTTATGTTCTTCCTTCAGATCAGTCCCATAAAAAATATAGTGCTGCTCTAATGGTGATACCCAATCTTCATACAAGCGAATGACGGATGCACGGATTTGTTTTTCCAGATCTGCATCTTGGGATAATGTATCCTTATCAAGATGTACAATTTCAAGGGCATGTTGAGTGATTAAATCTGGCAAATTTACTACCTTTTCCATCACCACTAGAAAAGGCAAGTTCAAATCACTCATAATCCCCAAATCGGAGATGATCTTATTCATGGTTTTCTCACCAATACCGTCTGGGATAACGGCAATACCTCCCCCACATCCTGAGATGAGACTGGTGGACACATCACTTTTCTCGTGTGTTTCAATCGGGTTTCCAATCAACCTGAAGCCGATCCGTTTGGCAAGTTTGAAGACAAGCTTTGTTAAGGCATCTTCTTCACGAGACCAGGGACAACTGACAAAAAGGTCATGAGTTTTTCCATCTCCTGAAACCAATCCATTGGAATAAAGGCCAGACAACAATTTCATCGCAGCAGACATGTCAAATCCGCTTTCAACGGTGTCAACAAAGGCAGAATGCTCCAGGTAATCAGGAATAATGCATTCTTCAACACGGACGGGAATGACATGGAATAAATTTCCAAACCTGGCCTGTTGCTTGACCCCCAATTCAAATTCTTTTTTTACTCGTCCAGACTCGATCCCGCGTTTGGTGATCAAAACGAGCATGGATTGGCATAACTCCAGGCCGTCTTCCATTGAAGCACCGGACTGAAAGTTTTGGATATCATGCAAAACAGGAATCCCAGCTTTATCTGTGAGCCAATGCTCAATTTGTTCCGCCACTTCATTACTGGCATTAACGGAGCTGATAAATGTCTGGAACTTCCGCCTGTATACTGGAAGACTCATTTGCCTGTCCTTGGATAATAAGATCGGTCAACTTACAAAAAAGTTCAAGCGCATTAATCAATGGCAGTGGATTAAAGTATACTTGAAGTTATTCGTGAAATCCCTGCTGGATAATTCAAAATCGTTCTGATATACCCTTCAAAACAGTTAGCGGTATGAAACAAGGAAGGTGTTATGAAAAAAGTGGTAATCACCCAAAAGGCCCTAGCCCTTGATGATTTTTTCCAGGTAGAGGAAGCGCATTTACAGTACGAACTATTCAACGGGGAGATGAGTCGTCCAGTACGCCGTTTCAGCCTTGAGCGAGGCAATTCCGCCGCTGTCCTGGTTTACAATCTCGATACCCAAAAGATCATTTTGATCAATCAGTTTCGATATCCAACCTACAAAAATGGACATGGCTGGCTGACCGAGATCATAGCAGGAATGGTTGACCCTGGAGAAAAGCCCGAAGAATCGGCACGCAGGGAATTGTTGGAAGAGGCTGGTCTGGTGGTCTCTACGTTTGAGACCATTTGCAGTTTTTATCCATCCCCAGGAGGCAGTTCAGAAATGGTTTTTCTTTATTACGCAGAAGTATCTGGGGAATTCGCTTTATATAATAAAACTGGCGGATTACCCGGTCATGGCGAAGATATCATCTCGCTTGAAATGACCCTGGATAATGCTCTGGAAGACATTCGCGAAGGAAAAATTGTGGATGCCAAGACCATCATGGCCATAGTATGGTTGGAAAATCGCATGTTGAAGAAATCCCACTCATAAACGGAGAAATCTCATGGAAGAAAATTTAGCTGGAAAGACCTGCTTTGTTATCATGCCGTTTGGGGAAAAGAAAGACCTTGATGGACAACCCATCAATTTTGACCTTATTTACAGGGACTTTATCAAGGACGCCGTGGAGGGTCTTGACCTGAAGTGCATCCGCTGTGACGAAATCGCTGAAGCAGGCTGGATCCATTCCAAGATGTTCGAATATATTTTCAGTGCGGATGTGGCGGTTGTAGATATTACCTCCCTCAACCCCAATGTGTTTTACGAACTGGGAGTTCGCCATGCGTTGAAAAAAAGCGTGACCATTTTGATCCGTAAATCTGGCACCCCCACCCCATTTAACATTCAGGGGTTTCAAATGCTGGAATACAAACCAGATGACCTGCAAAACCTGGAAAATGGAAAACAAAAGATTCGAGATTTCATCAAGAATGGGATTGCGGGACAGGTTTTGGACAGCCCAATTTATGAAGTTCTCGATAATCTAAAAGTAGAACGCAAACCAAAGAGAATCGGCGCCAAGAATATTCACCTCTATCCTATTACCAAGGTCGCTGGAAAAGAGATCGGAATGATCACAGGTGACATTCAAAACATCAAGGAAATTGACGTCTGGGTGAACTCGGAAAACACCAACATGCAGATGGCAAGGCATTTTGAACGCTCCATATCGGCCACCATTCGCTACCTTGGCGCGAAAAGAGACAGGGCCGGGCGCGTCGTTGACGATTTGATCGCGAATGAACTGCGCGAAGCAGCAGGGACTGCCGATGTGCCAGCAGGGATCGTCATTCCCACTGGTTCAGGTGAATTGAACAAATCACACAATGTCAAAAAAATATTCCATGCCGCCTCAGTCATCGGGCAGGTTGGGCGTGGATACATGCCCATTACAGAAATCGCTGAATGTGTTCGCAACGCACTGGAACTCATCGACTCGGAGGAAATGGCTGCTGAAAACATCCAATCCATCCTCTTTCCGTTGATGGGAACAGGTACAACGCGGCTCGATGCAGACGAAATCTCCAGGCAATTGATCGATGCGGCCATTTCATATGTGGAAGAAAATCCGCAGACGAAGGTCCAAAAAATATTCTTTCTGGCCTATCACGAGGAAGATTTGAATATTTGCAGGCACATCCTGGAACATGATGCACGCATCACCCACCCAAAGTCATAACAAAAAATGCCCCTTAACCGGGGCATTTTTTGTTATTTAATTCATTTCCTGTCTTCCAGATAATGCTCTCAACAGGGTATTTTGATCGGCA
>DAOQID010000114.1:5697-13254 GCA_035339375.1 Anaerolineales bacterium
TTAATTCATTTCCTGTCTTCCAGATAATGCTCTCAACAGGGTATTTTGATCGGCATATTCGAGATCGCCGCCAACGGGCAAACCGCGTGCCAGCCGTGTGACATGCACATTGTACGCCCGCAATTGACTTTGCAGATATTGCGCCGTTGCATCGCCTTCCATGCTGGGATTGGTGGCAAGGATAATCTCTTTCACTTCCCCATTCGCCACACGGGCCACCAATTGCTTGATCTTCAAATCATCGGGGCCAATGCCTTCGATGGGAGATAAAACTCCCTGCAAGACATGATATTTTCCATGAAAACCGCCTGTGCGTTCGAGAGCAAGCACATCCAACGCTTCTTCCACTACACAGATGAGCGAGCCATCACGCTTGGTCGACTCGCATACTTCACAGCGCTCACGGCCTGCATCGGTAATGTTGAAACATTCCTGGCAAAAAGCGGTATTCGCTTTGAGGTTTGCCAACGCCACAGACAAATCCTGCGCCACATCTTCGGATGCACGCAACAAATAGAAAGCCAGCCGTGAAGCAGACTTTGGCCCAATGCCTGGCAGGCGTTCGAGGGCGGTGACTAAACTTTGGATCGATTCGGGAAGGATCATGTTGAAGGTTGAAGGTTGAAGGTTACAGATTGAAAAACAATCCTGCAACTTTCAACCTGTAACTTGCACCCTAAAAAGGCAAACCACCCGCAAGCGGACCCATCAACTTCTCTTGCAAGGCACGCGATTCGTCCAACGCCATGTTGACCGCGGAGAGAACCATGTCTTGAAGCATTTCGGCATCTGCGTCTTTGAGAAATTCAGGGGAAATTTCAACGGATTTGCATTTCTGGTCGCCCGTCATCACAACTTTAATTGCACCACCGCCAGCCGTTGCGCTGACCGTTTCTTCAGCAAGCTGCGCCTGTGCAATTTCCATTTTCTTTTGCATCTGCTGTAACTGCTGCAACATGCCTGATTGTCCGCCCATTGCGGGCCCACGATTGAATCCTTTAGCCATAATTAAACCTCGTAAGTTTTTATTCGATGCTCACCATGCAAGCATCAGATATTCCTAATCATCCATATCCACGATCTCGCCGCCGTGGTGAATGGCGGCAGCCACCATGCCATCCTGCGCCACGTTCGGAGGAATTTTACCCTTGGCATTGGTGACAATGCATTTCACGGCAACATCCACGTGGAAATGGTCTTTGATCAATTTTTGGATCGCTTCGATCTGGTCGGGCTTATCGAGCTTGGAAACAAGCACATCACTGGCGAGGCCGAGCAGGAGCGTTTTGCCTTGGATATCGATCATCTTCACCGAATTCAACAATGCCGATAAATTCGCCTGCGATTTTGGAAGCGACGCCGCCAACGACTTCCACGATCTGACAATGTCGTTGGAATTAAGAATCGGTTTCTCAGGAGCAGATTCACTTTGGACGGGCGACGCTTCCCCCTGCGGGGACGATGCGCTCTTAACCTCGGGCTGGGATTCTGTTTTAGAAACAGAATCAACCTTTGGCGGGGTGCGACGCGGCGCGGCGGTGATTTGAGGAGATTCTGTCGGGGCGTCCAGTGCTTCTGCGAGGGCAAGTTCCAGGCTCAAAGAGGGTTGCCAGCCGCCGCGCAAATCCACTGCCGCGTTGTTGAAGATCTTCATCATGCGAAGCACATCGGTGGAGTGAAATGCGTTTGCATGGGCCTGCATTTGAGTTTTGACATCGCGTGTGGCTTCGACCTGCTCGATGTTGCCCATTTGAATGAGCATGAGGCCACGCATGTATTCGACAATTTGGCGGGCCAGCGAGCGCGGATCTGCTCCAGAATCGAGGGCGCGGTGAATGGTTTCAAGCCCATGGGCAGGCTGGTTTTCAAGAATGGATGTGGCAACATCAAGGACGGTTTGACTCGTGGCCGTGCCAAGGACCTGCTGCGCAAGAGCCAGCGTGATCTTTGTGCCCGTAGATGCGAGCTGGTCAAGCAGGGATTGCGCATCGCGCATCCCACCCGCTGATTGACGGGCGATCAAGGCAAAGGCTTCATCATCCACTTGAATATGTTCAGAAGAGGCGATCTGCTTCAGGTTTGCGACGATCTCATCAATGGGCACACGCCGAAATTCATGGCGCTGACATCGCGACAGAACCGTGGCAGGGATCTTGTGAATTTCAGTGGTCGCCAAAACGAAAATGGCGTGCGGGGGCGGTTCTTCAAGCGTTTTGAGCAAGGCATTGAACGCGCCGCCAGAAAGCATGTGTACTTCATCGATCACATAAACTTTGTATCTGCCCTGCGAAGGTGAAAAATTGATCTTCTCGCGCAGATCACGGACATCATCCACGCCATTGTTCGAGGCGGCGTCAATTTCGATCATGTCCATAAAGCGGTTTTCGTTGACAGCTTTGCAATGGTCACATTCGTTGCAGGGCCTTTTTGCAGGGTCTTCGTTGAGACAGTTGACCGCCTTTGCCAGCAAACGCGCCACAGTGGTCTTCCCCGTACCGCGTGGACCTGCGAAAAGGTAGGCATGACCTACACGGTCAGCCTTGATGGAATTGATGAGTGTCTGGACAACGTGGTCCTGTCCGATGACTGTATCCCATTGTTTTGGGCGGTATTTTCTGTACAGAGCTTGGGTCATGTGTTTAGGTTTCAGGTGTCAAGTGTCAGGTTGAAGGTTTCAGGTTGAACGTTTTTGTGAATAACTACGGAACTCGGTACACAGCCCTCAAATTGCCCTGTGCATCGAATAGGCGGGCATTTTCCCCAGAATTCCATACAGCGTCGTTGATGCCCCAGTACAGGTCAATGACGGTATCTGTACCAGCAATGGTGTGAACCTGCACGGCTCCATTTTGATAAAGGGTGAGTTTGGGGAAGGTGAAGGTGTTTCCGTCTTCGTCTTTCAATTGCCAGGAGGCCAGGTCCAACTGGCCCTCGCCTTCAAATTTGACGACAACGATCTCAGAGGTGACCGTGCCTGCGCCCACAACACTGCTGATTTTCACAGGAATATCCGTTTGCAGGTCTGTTTCTGAGGCAGAATCCACCTCGCCGCTGACGGGCGTCACCTGCGCCACAACAGACTGACTGACAGCGCGGTAGTTGCGGTCATACCAGAACAGCATCCCCCCCGTCACACTTGCTGAGACGAAGATATTGAGGAGGATGTACAAAAACATTTTACGGCGGTTCATGGTGCTTGAATCATAGCACAGAATGTGCGCAGGCGGAAAATAAAAAAGTCCTGTGATCTACCGACCACAGGACTTTGAAAATCAAAACCGTTTTAGGGCAGTTGGGTCATGATGAAATCATCAAAGGCCACATCCGCACCGTTGGCCTGATCGGCGCTCCACACGAACAGAGCAAAGCCGCCCGCAGCGTAGGTGGAATCGTCCACCGAGTCGATCAACTGGCCGTCCACATACAGGGCCAATTTACCGTTGGCACAATCCACGCCGATGCGATAGGACTCTGCATTCTTGGCGATCAGGTCTGAGGTGTTCCACTGACCGTTGTTGGTCAGGAAGACATCATCCTGCGCCAAAGCCGCACGGACAATGGCATATTCGCCATTCGAGGTAATCGCAAAGTAGTACATTGAATCTTCGATGAATTGCTGGTTGCAGATGATGCCAAAGCCCACATTCGGATCGGCATTGTGGTTGTAGGCAGTCACTTCCATGTGAACCTTGTTGTAATCCTGATCGTTGGGTGTGGTCCACACGAAATAGCGTTCAGCAGCGATCTTGATGTTCAACTGCTCATTCACATATTCCACGGTGCGGTCGGCATCGGAGCCAGTACCCCACTCGCCACGGCCAGGGACGAAATCGTCCTGGAACAAAACATCACCGCCACCACCATTTGAAGGCGGCACATCGGTCGGCTGCGGCACATCGGGAATGGCTGTGGCATCAAAAGACGGGAGGGTTGGGATGTCGGGGATGGTGATCGGGGTGGGTTCTGCGCCACCTGAAACCGCGCTACAGGCCATGGCCGCAAGCGCAAGACAGGTTACAGCAAGAAGAAAATTATTGGCACGTTTCATGATACATTCTCCTAAAATTATGATGGCGGGATTTTATCAGTCTGTGCCAATAACTAAATAGTACATTATGGGGAATGTGTGGATTTAACGAGACATGGAGATCGCAACCCAATCACCCATTTGGCGCACCTCGCCTCTTTTCAACCCTTTGGCCTGCCCAGCCCCAATGACAGATTCAGCCTGATGGTCGAGAATGCCACTTAAAATGATCTCGCCGTTTGGCTCCACCAGATCAGCCAGCCCTGCATCAAAAAGGCGAATCAAAATCGGGCCCAGGATATTCGCCACCACCAACGGCGCCGATTTGAAAGCGAACTGCCCCGCCAGCACTTCCGTCACTGAACCCTGCCCGAGGATTAATTCATCCCCCACTCCGTTTGTATCGGCATTCTCACGAGAGTTGCGAACCGATTCAATGTCAATATCCACACCCAAGACCTTTTCCGCGCCAAGTTTCAATGCGGCAATCGAAAGTATCCCAGAACCGCAGCCAACATCAATGACCTGCGACAAGGGACTTGTAACGAGTGATGAGCGCTCCATCAACTCCAGGCACAGCTGCGTCGTGGGGTGCGTACCTGTTCCAAATGCCATGCCAGGATCGATCTTGATGGGAATGCGGCTCGGCTCCGGGGATTCCAACCAGGCAGGCAGGATCAGCAAACTCTTTCCGATGAGAATCGGCTTATAGTGCTGTTTCCAGGCTTCCATCCAGTTTTGATCCGCGATCTGCTTGTAGGCAGGAGTCGGCACGGGCTGGATCATCCCCAAATAGTAAAGCGACTCTTCCAGTTTTTGGCGCGTCTCTTCAAGCTGATCGTTCACTTCCAAATAAGCACGGACCGTGATGGGACCTGTGGCTGTGCCTTCGTCCTCTTCGTTGTTGAATTTGACACCCTGTTCGGTCATCACACCGTTGGGTGCAAAGCGCGCCAACACATCGGCAACAGATTCGGCGAGTTCGCCATCTACGGTTAGGGATACTTCAAGCCAGTTCACATTTACTCCAGGGAAAATAATAGGTGCCGAATTTTACAACCAAACGACCAAAACTGTCAGAGATAAAAAAACGGCCGCCAAAGCAGCCGTTTTTTGGCTACGGAACACATGCCGCATTTTGAGTTGTTCCATCAACCCCAGATCAAGGATGAAACGATTCTGCCAGCCGCCACAGCCAGAAGTCCCACAATCACATTTGCTCCGATGTTTGCCAGCGCACCCATCATCTGTCCATCACGGGCAAGATTGAACGTTTCGTTACCAAACGAGGAAAATGTGGTGAATCCGCCAAGAATGCCGACAAAGACAAAAAGCCGTGACTCAGTCGTAAATACGCCGCGTGTCTCGGCAAGTTGGGCCAGAAAGCCGATGATAAAACAGCCGACCACATTGACGGTCAGTGTGCCATAGGGAAAGCCCATGCCCTTCGAAATCTGTTGAACGTATCCGCTTGCAAGATAACGCAGGATCGAGCCGATAAAACCGCCAAAACCGACGAGGAGAAGATTGGTCAACTGATTTCCTTTGTTCCTATGTTCATCTGAGTTTATCCGTGGCTTGATTTTCCACCGCCCATTTTATCAATTCCTTTTCTGTGGTGAGCATCATCGTGGGTAAATCATCAACAGGAAAATATTTCATCTCTGAAATTTCCAATGACGGTCTGAATTCCCCTTCTGTGACCTTGCACAGGTACACCACACCCAAATGGTGATCTTCGCGTGCGCTGACCACGGTCAATAAGCGTTCCACCTGGATATGCATCCCTGCTTCTTCAAAAAACTCACGCCTGACCGCATCAGCGGGTTGTTCACGATACTCCAAACCACCTGCAGGGATGCCCCACTCAAATTTGCGATAGGTGTGTTTAAACAGCAGTACATGTCCCAACTCATTGAAGATCAGCGCCGCCACCGCCGCTCGGAATCTGGGACGCACCAGTTTCGCAGCCAGAAAATGCACCCACAAAGGCAAAGTTCGCCAGATTCGTAACAGGAAAGGCATCATAAGTTTCAATCGCCCAGTTGAAAGTTTTATCTCTCAACTGGGCGTTCAAATCGTCCTAAATCTTGCCTGCCACGTAATCCAACACATCGATCTTCGTGAGGATGCCGACTGGCTTGCCGTGGTCCACCACGATCAATGCATAGCCTGATGTGAGCGAGGGCATGGCATCTTCAAGCGGAGTTTCGGGCGGGAAGACCGCGCCCGCATTTTGTATGAGCGCATCGATCTTTTCGTCGTTGCTATGGTCGTGTTCGTCGAGCATGTGATTGAGCAGATCCACTTCTTCGATGAGGCCGACCAGCGATCCATCGGCGCCGAGAACTGGCATTTGCGATACTGCATTCTGGTGCATTACCGAAACCACCTTGCGGATCGAGTCGCCTAATGTTGCGGTGATCAACTGTTTGTTAGGCTTGGCGATCAACAGGTCACCCAGAGCCGTTTCTCCAAATTCCATTGATAGGAAACCGAATTCGCGCATCCACTTGTCATCGTAAAATTTCGAAAGATAACGCGAACCAGAATCAGGGAGAATGACCACAGGCAGCCGATCGGGGGTCAACTTGCGGCAATACTTGAGCGCGCCTGCAATCGCGGAGCCAGAGGAACCGCCCGCAAAAATGCCCTCCTGCCGCACCAGTTGACGCGCCCAATAAAACGACTCTTTATCTCCTGCGCGTTCGATGGCATCCACATAGTTGATATCCATTGTAGAGGGTAAAAAGTCTTCGCCGATTCCTTCCACTTTGTAGGTTTTGGGATACGCGCCCGGAGGAATGATGCCTTTATTCTGCCAGATCTCAGTGAGGATCGAGCCTTCGATATCCACACCAACGATCGTAATGTTCGGATTCTTAGATTTGAGGTAACGCCCCACACCGGTAATGGTTCCGCCTGTGCCAATGCCGATGATGACATCGGTCAGCTTGCCATCGGTCTGCTCCCAGATCTCAGGGCCGGTGCTCAGCTCGTGGGTTTTCGGGTTATCGGGGTTGTGATATTGATTGGCCAGAATGGCATTGGGGGTTTCTCGCGCGAACTTCTTTGCCACTTCATAATACGAGCGCGGATCATCGGGACCGACCGCAGTTGGGGTGATGACCACCTTTGCGCCATACGCCCGCAACAATAAAATCTTTTCATTGCTCATCTTGTCAGGCATGACGAAGATGGTTTTGTAGCCTTTGAGCGCAGCGGCAATGGCAAGGCCAACGCCAGTATTACCCGAGGTGGCTTCGACAATGGTTCCGCCCGGCTTGATCTCGCCACGTTTCTCGGCTTGTTCAATGATGTTTGCCCCCACCCTGTCTTTCACCGAACCGCCTGGGTTCATAAATTCCAATTTCGCATACAGTGGAACAGGCAGGTCGCGCCCGATCCGCTCCAGTTTGACAAGCGGCGTATTGCCCATTGCGCCAAGTACGTTATTAAAGACACGTTTCGCTTTTGATTCGGGTAATCCTGTTGTCATTCTCTCTCCTTTGGTTGTGGGTATTTTACCG
>DAOQID010000115.1:0-13038 GCA_035339375.1 Anaerolineales bacterium
AATAGGGGTATGCAAAAATATCTGCCCGTCCTGCGTGCGCGGCGTGAACGCAGACTACAAAAGCAAAACAAACAGGCGAATAATGCGCGTGGCGCGATTCTCAGCGGGGGGATCGTTTTATCGCTGCTGTTGGGTGTGTTCATCATTTTGGGTGCGTTTGCGTATGCCGATGTGACGCGTGAATTGCCTTCCGTGGAAATCCTTCCGCGTTTGCTTAACCCGCCTGATGGGCTTTTGCTCGAACCCACCCATATCTACGACCGCACAGGCACGCACATCCTTTTTACGTTTGCACCCGTGGACGAACAACGGCGTTATATTCCCGCCAACCCGCAGAATCCCCAGCATATCCCTGCCAATTTAATAGATGCCATCATCGCAGTGCAAGACCCGCAGTTTCGAAAACATTCGGGGTATTCCCTGCAAGGGCTGGACGATGCGAATCAGCACCCGACCATTGCGCAAAAACTGATCGGCGGGCTGGTCATTTACAACGAACCACCCTCACTGCGGCGTGCCATTCGTGAGCGGATCCTTGCGGCGCAGATCACGGCACAGTTTGGGCGCACACAGGTGATGGAGTGGTATCTCAACAGCGCGCACTTTGGCAATTATGCCTACGGAGTCGAAGCCGCTTCACAGTTGTATTTTGGCAAGGCGGTGGAGCAGTTGACTCTGGCTGAGTCTGCGATCCTGGCGGCGGCAAGCGAGTCTCCGGCGCTCAATCCGCTGGATGCTCCGCAAGTGGCTTTACAACGCGGGCGTGAAGTGCTTTATGTGTTGAACGGACTCGGCATTGTCAGCGATGAAGCAACGGAAATTGCCCTGGCAGAAGAGCCTGAGATCCGCGCTTCGACTGAGGATGATGCGAATCAACCCGACTCTGAACCTGCTCCGGCTTTCGTGAACATGGTCCTCGCCCAGTTGGATACCCAACTTCCGCGTGACCGTGTGGAGCGCGGCGGAATCAACATCATCACCACGCTGGATTATGACCTGCAACAGCAAGCGGCTTGTGTCACTGAAGTGTATGCAGTGCGCATGGCTGGGTTGGAAGAGCCGAAAGAGGCCTGTGATGCCGCGCGATTTCTGCCTTCACTGCCGCCTGCAGTGACGCTGACAGATTCATCTGCAAGTGCGCTGATCCTCGACCCGAATCATGGCCAGGTGTTGGCGGTGGTGGGGGAAACTGTTCAAGGGCAGGAAACGCCGCTCGTGACCGCACACAGCCCCGGGTCCAGTTTGGATGCGTTTGTTTATTTGACAGGATTCACCCGCGGGTTGAGTCCTGCTACATTGGCGTGGGACATCCCGGGCGAAGGCATCATCCAGAATTTTGATGGCGAATATCACGGACCTGTGCGGCTGCGGCTTGCGCTGGCGAACGATTATCAAGTGCCGATGGAGGCATTGAAGGTGCAAATGGGGGTTGAGAATGTGAGCGGGATTGCGTCGTCTTTTGGTGTTGCTCTGGATAAGCAGGTGACGATGCTGCAATTGGCGGGTGCGTATGGTGTGTTTGGCAAGCAGGGTGTTTATTTTGGCCAGAACATGAACGATGAATTTCTGCCTTCCGCTGTGCTGCGTGTGGAAGGTGTGGATCGTTCGCTGTTGTTGGATTGGTCTCTGCCGCAGGCGAAGCCTGTGTTGACCCCTGCATTGGCCTATTTGATGACCCATGTTTTGAGTGATGAGGCTTCACGCTGGCCATCGTTGGGCAGGCCAAATGTGTTGGAGATCGGCAGGCCTGCCGGTGTGAAGGTCGGTCAATCAGCCAATGGATTGGATGCGTGGGTGGTGGGGTATACCCCCGCTCATGTGGTGGTGACCTGGACCGGGGTGCATGGTGAAGCGGAGTCGGTTACTCCGCGCTTCCCTGCTGCGTTATGGAGCGCCTTGATGAAAGTTGCTTCGGGTGATGCTCCTGCTGATGGTTGGACCGCGCCGCAGGGAGTTTCGACCATCACAGTGTGTGACCCATCGGGTATGCTGCCTACAAAGGAATGTCCGCGTTTGGTGAGTGAGGTTTTTCTGAATGGCAGTGAACCTGTGCAGGCTGATACCCTGTACCGTGAGTTTGGGATCAACCGTGAAACGGGTCTGCTTGCCACCGTATTTACACCGCCCGAATTGATCGAAACCCGCATTTACATGCTGGTCCCTGAATCAGCACGTGACTGGGCCTTGAGCGCCGGGTTGGAGATTCCGCCCGCTTCTTATGATGCCATTCAGGCGCCGCCGGTGAATCCGTTCGCGAATATTGTGGAACCAAAATTGTTTGCCGAGGTCGGCGGCGTTGTGAAGATCATGGGGACCGCGGCTGGGGAGAATTTTCAGTATTATCGCGTGCAGGTTGGGAAGGGTTTGAATCCGCAGGAATGGGTTCAACTTGGCGGCGATGTGATTTCGCCTGTTGAAGATGGCCTGCTTGCCGAATGGGATACCAGCGGTTTGAGCGGTTTGTATGCTGTGCAGCTGCTGGTGGTGAGGGCAGATCAGATCGTGGATACAGCAGTGATTCAGGTGACGATCAAGTAGCTGATCGTTTTGTTAGTACGAGAGAGATCGCCTGATCCAGAGGTAATTTTTGCCCCTCGCTCCAGATCGAGTTGAACATGGTTTCGCCCATTTGAGATCGTGCAGCGGAGACCGCACGGTCATGCCCGGCTTGTTCTGTAGGAGGGCGGCTTGTTTTATACATGGATTCGATCGCACCAAATAATCGAACGGCTTGTGGGGAATTCCCTTGAAGGATGGTCAATTCGGCAATTGCGTTCAGCGAGCGGACGATTCCGTATGTGTGGCTGATCTTCTGCCTGATGTTCAGTGCTTCACAGTGCAGGGCGTATGCTTGTTCTAAATCGTTTTGAGAACGGGCGATTTCGGCTTTGCCATACAGCACGGATGAAATGAAGTTGTTGGCATCCATTCTTTGGCTTAGAACCAGGGCTTCTTCATAAAGCTGCGAGGCCCGGTCAAGGTCACCTTGAAAACGCATGGCTTCTCCCAGATTCAGCATTAAGTGAGCCAGTCCGTATTTGTCATCCAGGTCTCTGGCTAGAGCCAGACCTTCTTCGATCAAGAGATTTGCTTTTTTGCGGTTTCCCTGTGCTGAAGCCAGAACGGCAAAGGTGCCTGTGATGTCAGCCACCCATGTTCGGTTATCTATCTCGCGGAATAGTTTCAGGCTTTCTTCATAAAGGGCCTGTGCCAGTGCGGCTTTGTTTTGTCTGTGAGCAATCTGGCCCAAAATGTAGAGTGCATAGGCGGTTCCATCCTTGTCACCGATCTCTTTTCGTAATGACAGGGCTTCTTCCTGAAGTCCTCTGGCGCGTTCAAAGTCGCCTTCATCCATTGCCAGGCTGACCAATAAATCGAGACATTCAGCCATGTCGAATGGTTCTCTTATCTCCATAAAAATGGACAGGCCCTCTTCCACAAATGCACGTGCCTGTTTGTTGTGCCCCTTTTCCAACTCACTATTTCCCAGGATCCGTAGTGCAGTGGCAAGTCCCTGCCTGCCTTGGACGCCCAATTCACGGAACAATGATAGGGATTCTTCCAATAATGTGATCCGCTGCTCGGAGTTTCTCATTAGGAAACTGATCGTATTTAAGGCGTTGCCCCGTAACAAGGCACGCTGCGGACCTATGGGATTCCCGCCGCGTTCGTTTGCTTCGCGTGCAAGACCCTGCTTTAGCCAGTCGGTGGCTTCGTTTTGGTGGCTATGAATATGCCAGAACCACAATAACGCACTTGCCAATCGTAAAACGGTTTCAATGTCACTTTTCAATCCCCATTCCAGTGCGGCGCGGATATTGTCCAATTCATCTTCCAACCGATCCAGCCAGATCAGCATATCGAATGTCCGTAAATTTGGCGCTGCGCGTTCCACCAAACCCATAAAATAGGCCAGGTGTTTTTGGCGGATGGTTTCACTGCCTTCCGTTTCCAATAATTTTTCATACGCATACTGACGGATGGTTTCCAGCATGCGGAAGCGGGGTTCTTTGTCAGTGGACCGTTCGATGGCTTCTATCAGTGATTTGTTGATGAGTTGGGTGAATAAGTCCGAAACGCCGTGTGATTCGATTCCATCTCCCGAGCATATGATCCCGATCGCATCCTGAGTCCAGCTTCCCTGGAAGATGGAGAGGCGGCAAAATAACTTCCGCTCATTTTCTGAGAGGCTGTCATAACTCCAGTCGATCAGGGCGCGCAGGGTTTGCTGACGCGGCGCTGCTGCGCGGTTGCCGCGTGTCAACAGATTGAAACGGTCATTCAAACCTGTGGCAATTTCCTCGAGCGTTAAAGTTCTCAACCGCGCGGCGGCCAGTTCAATTGCAAGCGGAATCCCATCCAGTTGCCTGCAAATTTGTGCAATGAGAGGCGCTTCTTCTGCATTGACCCTGAACGTGGAAAGGGCAAAGGCGGCGCGCTCTGCAAAAAGCCGCGCTGCAGCGTACTGCATTAATTGTCCGGCAGGAACCTCGGCTTGTATATTTGGGGTTTCCAACGCAGGCATGCGATATACCAGCTCTCCTGCAATGTCGAGTGCCTCCCTGCTGCTTGCAAGAATGCGTACACTCGGACTGGTGCTCAATACCTCATGGGAAAATTGTGCGCACATGTCAATCAGATGTTCACAATTATCGAGGATGAGGAGAATTTCCTTGTCACTGAGCCAGGTGCATACGGTTTCCATTAAAGAATGGGATTGCACCTGTTCCACTCCCAATACCGTGGCAATGGTGTACAACGCCAGTGCAGGGTCGGTGACGGGGGCAAGTTCAACAAGCCAAACCCCATTCCGAAAACCATTTATTGCTTCTTTCGCCACTTGCAGCGTCAGACGGGTTTTGCCCATTCCGCCCGGGCCAACCACCGTTAAGAGTCGAGTCGTTGCCAGTAGTTGACGAACATCTTTTAGTTCAGTTTCGCGTCCCACAAAACTGGTGAGTGCGGCCGGTAAATTGTTCGGGCTGACACGCTTTTGCCATTGCCGCATTCCTGCTGCGCCGATGGTTGCATAGTTTTCACTGAGATGCCATCCCGAATCTTGCCTTGTTAGTGCGCCCTCTTTCAACATGTGTTTCAAAACCTGCTCAGCTTGAGCGGGTAAACCATGGGTATGTTTTTCCAGCCAATGGATGAAATCGTTGGGCGGGTCCCATTGAAGCAATGTCCGCAGCCACACTTGCAAACCTGCAGGCGTGAGCGGGGACAAGGTCACATACTCTGACAGAGCCGCCCGAAACGGTGCGGTGACCCTGGCATGGTCTGGGTCGGTGGCGTAGACCAATCCCAACACCGGGAATTCATTTGAGGAAAGAATCTGGCGCAGGAGGTCCAATGTGCCCCAATCAAGCTGGGGTAGGTCATCCACACTGATCAGCAAACGGTCACGTCCTGATTCGGTGAGTCGGCGCTGAAAAGCTTTGATGATTTTTTCGAGATTGTTTTGAGTGAATGCGGTGCCGTCAGGGTTTTGCAGTATGTTTTCCAGTACGCCATAAGGCCTGGCCATTAATTGGGGATTTCCGCGCAGGGCAATGACTTCAAAACCTTGCAGTCGCGCCCGTTTTTCCACTTCAACGAGAAAACGGGAACATCCCACACCATTTGGACCAATGACGCCGAATACGCCGTGTTGTTGACTCACTAAGGCAGATAAAAAGTTTTGTGCCAGTTCCAGACTGGCGTCACGTTCGATAAGGCGCGATGGCTTTATAAATGACAAATCAGATGTTGTGCCCCCATCCCTGCTTATTACACATGCCCGTCCGCGCCGCTTGGCTTCGTAATTGCGCGCATCTGCTTTTTCAAATAGCGATTGACCGTCCGATGCATCTTCAGGGAAGGCAGCTACGCCAATACTTAATGTCAGGGTCAGTACTGTATCCCTGCTAAAAGACTGGGCACGTATGATTCCCAGTAAGCGTTGTGCCAGATCGAACGCTTCTGTCTTTGTTGTGTTTGGCAGCAATAAAACAAATTCATCACCGCCATACCGAAAAAAAAGATCGGACGCCCGCGTATTTTGCAGGATGAGATGAGCGGCCCCACTTAATACCTCGTCCCCTTTTGCATGGCCAAATGCATCATTGATGCTTTTGAAATGATCAAGGTCAATCACCATTAAAGAACATGTTGTGTTATCACGCTGCGCCTGTTCAATGAGGGCATGTAAACTTGCCTTGAATGTTGCACGTGTATATGCGCCGGTTAGAGTATCCTGGGCGGGTGCTTCATTCAAGGCATTGTATTCGTTGGGTTCTGATGACATCGGTGGGTATTCCATAAGACAAGCCGTCTTCAGAAAAAGGCGAACAGCTTTCATTATATGGCAAAATCAATCCGGACATTCAGTCTCCTGAAAGATCCTTCCCAAGGTTACAAATCGTTGTTTACCGTGGGTCTTTCCTGCGTGGATGCCCATTTTGGCGTGTAAAACCCTAATTTGAGTAAAAAAACGGCGCAAAAGCCGTAAAACAAAATAAATAGGCGTAAAACCAAAATATTTTGAAGTAAACCAAAAATATTGACAAATCCAAAAATATTTGCTAATATATCGCCAGGAGCTCCCCCTATGCCATTAATTCCCCAAACCTGCCCAAGTTGTTCGTCTCCGCTGGTGGTTACCCAACTCAACTGCACATCATGTGGTACCGGCGTAGTCGGCAAATTCGAACTTTCGCCATTCTCCCGTCTCTCGCCGGAACGCCTGCACTTTTTAGAGATCTTTGTGCGCAACCGCGGCAATGTCAAAGAGATGGAACGCGAAACAGGCGAATCCTATTGGGCGATCCGCCGCCAACTTGATGAAGTCATCACTGAAATGGGTTTTGAAGAAACACCCAAAGAAGATGACCCATCCACCCGACGGCAGGAAATCCTTGCACGGCTGAGTCGTGGCGAGATCAACGTGCAGGAAGCCACCAAACTGCTTGCTCAAATTAAAGGAGACCCAGCATGAACGGAACCAAAGAACGCCTGATGATTTTAGATATGATCGCTGAAGGCAAGATCACAGCCGCCGAGGGCGAGGAACTTTTTAAAGTGTTGGAGGAAGGCGATGAACCTTCGGCCGAACCAGACTTCCCGATGCCTGGTCCGCCCTCAAGGCCATTTCCGCCCCTTCGGCCTGAACCTCCCCAATCCCCGCGCGGACAGCGTGCTTCAACCGAACTGGTCGCTGCACTCAAAACTGCAGGCATTGACCATGTCACCTTGAGCGATATTCAGGAAATGCAAGACCATAACCTTACTGCCGAGTATGTTCATGAAATGCTGGCCCTTGGTATTGAACCAGACGGCCTTGGCGAGTGGATCAACCTCCGCATGCATGACATCACCCCCCGCTACGTCCGTGAGTTGCGCGATATGGGTGTTGATGACCTGGATATGGATGAACTGATCGAACTCAGCCTTCATGATGTATCTGCAAAATATGTTTCTGAGTTACGCGAGGTCGGCTTGAAAGACCTCGATGTGGACGAACTGGTTGAACTTAGCAATCACGAGGTCTCAGCCAAATACATTGCCGAAATGCACGAACTGGGATTAAAAGACCTGGATGTGGATGAACTCATCGAGTTGAACGATCATGAAGTTTCTGCCAGGTATGTCGCCGAATTACGTGCCATGGGTTTGAAAGATTTTGACGTGGACGACCTGATCGAGCTCAGTAACCACGAGATCTCCCCCAAATATGTTGCCGAGTTAAAGAAGATGGGCTTCAAGAATTTCGACGTGGATGATCTGGTGGAACTTGGCGTCCATGAGATATCACCTGAGTTCATCGCAGAGCTGCAAACACTGGGAATCAAAGATCTGGATATCGATGACCTCGTTGAATTGGGCACACATGGTGTTTCACCCGAATTCATTGCACAGATGCGAGAATCTGGATTGAAGAATCTGGATACGGATGACCTTGTCCAATTAAGCATCCACAACATCGATCCCGAATTCATGAAGGCCCTGCGTGATTTTGGCATAACGGGTTTCGATGTGGATGATGTGGTCGAGCTGGGCATTCACAACGTCACTGCGCGCTATCTTACTGAGATGAAGGAAGCGGGTTTGAAAGATGTGGATACCGAGGAATTGGTCGAAATGCGCATTCACAACGTCACCCCGAAGTTCGTGCGTGAACTGCGCGAAATGGGTTTCAGCAACCTGCCCGCCGATGAATTGGTTGAATTGAGCATTCACCATGTCACCCCGCGCTTTATCCGCGAAATGCGCCAGCGATATGGAGAAAACCTTACCCTTGAGCAGCTGCTCGATATGCGCCTGCATGGAGTGGAAGAAGCACTGGGCAGCCGCTAACTTTGCAGAAAGCCTCATAAACGAAAAGGCCGTTGAGATAACTTCTCAACGGCCTTTTCGTATTCTTCAATTTTCACTATCTCGCCAGCACCTTGGTCATGTGATAGTACTCCATATTGACCTTGCGCTTGTTGCTGATCACATCCAAAAGTGGAATAAAATCCACGCCTTTGCCTTTCAGTCCGGTCATTACGCCATGTTGACCTTCCACAAGCGCCTCCACAGCTTTGACACCCATGCGTGAGGCCAGCAAACGGTCATAGGCGGTTGGTGAACCTCCGCGTTGAATATGGCCGAGAATGGTCATGCGGGTTTTGAAGCCGAGATCGAGGGTATCGATCTTTTCCACCAGGTCAGTGGTGCGGATGGCTGACCCTTCCGCATTGATGATGATCGCGTGTGTCTTTCCGCGTTGATAGGCATCTTCCACTGCGGCGGCCACTTCTTCACCGGTTACTGGTACTTCGGGGATCAACACCATTTCTGCACCGCAAACGATTCCCGCCATGACGGCAAGGTAACCGCTGTTACGCCCCATGGTCTCGATTACGAAAGCGCGTTGATGGGAGGAGGCGGTATCACGCAATTTGTCCACGGCTTCCATAATGGTGTTCATGGCGGTGTCGGTACCGATGGCAATGTTCGTGCCCCAGATATCGTTATCAATACTGCCGGGGATGCCGATCACTTTCACACCTTTTTGCGAGAGCGCATACGCGCCGTTCATGGAGCCTTCGCCGCCGATCACGATCAATGCATCCATGCCAGCTTCGTTCATCTTGCGGATCGCATCGCGCTGGCCTGTCGGTTCCTGAAACCGTTTGCTGCGGCTGGTGAGCAAAATGGTCCCGCCGCGCTGTAAGATCCCGCCGACTGCACGTGCATCCAGTTGATGATACTCGCCATTGATCAAGCCTTCGTATCCATTATGAACACCGATGACTTTCATGTTATTGGTTAACGCGGTCCGCACCACGGCGCGGATCGCGGCATTCATGCCGGGGGCATCGCCTCCGGAAGTAAGTACCCCTACTGTAAATTTATCTGCCATGTTCTGTTTCTTTCCTGATTTGATAATTGTCAAAATCGCGGGCCACCACCGTATTGGCAAAAATGGATTGCGCTTCGGCGATCACATCTTTTTCACGATAGCGGCGCGAAATATGGGTAAGAATTAGTTTTTTAACCCCTGCTTTTTGAGCGAGTTCCGCACCCATGCGTGCGGTTAGATGGGAAAATTGCTTTGCCATGTCTGCTTCTTCATCCAGATATGTCGATTCGATCACCAGGGCATCGGCATCCTTGCAGACTTCGAGCAGATTGTCGGTTCTTCCAGCATCCCCTACAAGGACAAGTTTACTGCCCTTTTCCCAGTCACCCAGCACCTCGTCAGGTTTGATGCGGGTGCCGTTGGCGAGGGTGATCTCCCTGCCTTCCACCAGATCACGGCGCTCCGGTCCAAATGGGACTCCGAGTTCATCCGCTTTTTGTGAGAGGAAGGGACGGCGCGGCTTTTCTTCGAAAATATACCCAAGGCAATCCGGGCCGCGGTGGGTCACCGAAAACGCAGTGACCGTGAAATCTTCGGCTTCGAAAATGACCCCGGGTTTGATCTCTTTAAGGATCAATGGCATCGGCGGCTGGTTGCCGCGCAAGACCACATCATACAAAAGTGTGCGCACACGTTCGAGCGTACTGTGCCCGGCATAGATCTCAAGTTCCTCAATGGCTTCCCAGCGCAAAAAAGTGGAAAGCAGCCCGCCCAGCCCAAGGATGTGATCGAGGTGGCCATGAGTCAGCAAAATACGGGTCAGTCGTTTAAAACCGATGCCCGATTGAAGGATTTGTCGTTGCGTGCCCTCACCGCAATCAACAAGAAAACGATATTCATTATGGGAAACGATCTGCCCTGAAAGTCCGCGTTTTGCAGAAGGCGCGGAGGCAGATGTGCCAAGAAAAAGTATTTCGAACAAGGTGAATTCCTCAGGAAATGCTTGAAAACCCGGGGGAACGGGAATCGGAAAGATGCAATGAGAAACGGCGTAAAACCCCGCAATTGTACCTTAAAGAAAAGACCATCTCCCGCCTGAAGAAAAAATCGATAGTATTTGAAAGCGCAGCGCACAACCAGTCGCTGTGCTGCGAAGATAACAGACCATTTGTGCTATAATCTTTTTTAACTTCAACAAATATAAACATCATATGATGTTGGGCAGAAAAAAGGATGCGAATCATTTTCATCCTTCATCCTGTCTCCTTCATCTTTTTCATATGCCACTCCTGAAACCATCCACCCCTCCCAAGAAGACGGCAAAACCAGCGGGCAAAACCATTCCTCCCAAAAAAGGGGAAGCGCCGCAGAATCACCCCGCCCAAAAAGGGAAGGGACAATCTCCTGCGCCTACACCACCCCCGCCCCCAACACCCGCCCTCTCCGCATGGGACAGGCTTTCCCCCGAGCGCAAACTGGATGTGGTTGGGATCATCCTCGCTTTCTTTGGCGTGATCATCATTCTGGGGCTTGCCTCTGCCAATCGCTCAGCGGTTGTTGGTGGCATCATTTTTTTCATTGCCCAAATTTTCGGCTGGGGAGTCTACATCCTTCCACTTGGCCTGCTCATCTTTGGTCTGTGGCTGGTCTTCCGCAAGATCGAACGCATCCCTCCACTTTCAATTGAACGTGTGGTGGGCAGCGTCATCCTCTTTTTATGGCTGCTCATCGTTCTGCATACTTTCGTCGCCACAGCAGAAACCGCTGAAGCCGAAGCCCTCAAAGGTATCGGTGGTGGATACATCGGTGGAAAACTCCAATGGTTTCTTTGGGCTGGGTTTGGCGGCGGCGGCGCCTTCATTGCACTTGTTGCCTGGCTGGTCATTGGCATTGCCGTCTTGCTTGATAAACCCGTACAGGATTTATTCTTCTGGCTCGGACCGATCTTCACCTGGATTCGGAACCTGCTGAACAAACCCATCGCCTCCGACTCACCCGCGCCTGCTTCTGCTTCGACAGAAGACCTCACCCCGATAGACCCCTCCGCCATGCCCGATGTGAAACCCGCCGCGGGGATTGGCCAACCCACCCGTACCACCAGCGGCGCCACCGTCATCCATTGGACTCTGCCAAACGTCAGCGAAATTCTTGATGCAGGCAACGCACCCTCCATTAATGAAGATTTCATTCAACAACGCGCAAGATTGATCGAAGAAACACTCGCCTCTTTTGGCGCACCGGCACAGGTGGTCGCCATCAGCCGCGGACCTTCGATCACCCAATTCGGCGTGGAACCGCTTTTCCTTGAGTCCAGAGGCGGGGTAAAGACCAAGGTGCGTGTCAGCAAGATCGCCTCCCTTTCCGATGACCTGGCCCTTGCGCTGGCCGCCCCTCGCATCCGCATTCAAGCGCCGGTGCCTGGTCACAGTTATGTCGGCATTGAAGTTCCCAACGAAGAAATGGCAATGGTTGCCCTGCGGGATATTCTCGAAGGCGAAGTATACAAACGCAACACCAAACCCCTAAACTTTGCACTCGGACGCGATGTGGCTGGTCTGCCGGTCATTGCCAGTATTGAGAGCATGCCGCACTTGTTGATCGCAGGCACCACCGGCTCGGGTAAATCGGTCTGTGTAAATTCCATCCTCACCTGCATGTTGCTCTACAACACCCCCGATGACCTGCGCCTCGTATTGGTGGACCCCAAACGCGTGGAGTTGACCGGCTACAACGGCATTCCGCACCTGCTTGGCCCGGTCGTCGTTGAAATGGATCGCGTGATCGGAGCCTTGCAATGGATGACACGCGAAATGGACAAGCGCTATCACATGTTCGCGCAGGTGGGTTCTCGCAACATCACCGATTACAACGCCAAAATGAAATTAAAAGGCGAAAAGAAACTACCCTTCCTGGTGGTTATCATTGACGAACTAGCCGACCTGATGATGATCGCTCCTGACGAGACCGAAAAGACCATCACGCGCCTCGCACAATTGGCCCGTGCCACAGGCATTCATATGATTCTCGCCACCCAACGTCCGTCTGTAGATGTGGTGACAGGTCTCATCAAAGCCAACTTCCCGGCCCGCATTGCTTTTGCCGTGGCCTCCAATACTGACAGCCGTGTGATCCTCGACCAGCCCGGCGCTGAACGCTTGCTCGGCCGTGGTGACATGCTCTATCAGGCGCCTGATGCTCCCTCTGCCGCACGTTTACAAGGCGTCTATGTTTCAGATCATGAAATTCAAAGCCTGGTGGAATACTGGCGCAATCAGGCTGGCGGGGCGAGTCCGTATGCTGTGGCTGGTTCGAACCCTGCCGATGCAGTGCCGACCAACGTACCGCTCAAACAGGCACCTCTTTGGGAAGATATGACCAAAGTTGAAGGCGACCCGCTTTTCGATGATGCCGTTGAAATCGTCCGCAAGGAAGGCCGCGCATCTGTATCCATGCTGCAGCGCAGGCTGCGCATCGGCTATACCCGCGCCTCCCGCATCGTCGACACAATGGAAGATAAAAAGATTGTCGGCCCGCCCGAAGGTGCCACCCAAATGCGAGCCGTGCTTGATTATGGTCAAACCGCACCCCCAAAGGATGACGGAATGTAGAACAGAACGAGAGCGACATTCGATGTCGCTCTTTTATTGCCTGATATCGGGCAACTCATCAGGCACTGCCTGTCATCAGGTAATAACTGGGAGTGGCTAAAAGGA
>DAOQID010000116.1:0-12742 GCA_035339375.1 Anaerolineales bacterium
TGTACTCATCGCGGCAATCCGGGCAGGTATCCAAATGCTGTTGTACCAGCGGCATGAGTTGACGTACATCCTCTCCCTGCGCGGCAAGTTCCGTAAATTCATCGAGCATGGCAAAGACCTCATCACAGGTTAGTTCAACATCCCGCGTCTGAGATAGCATCGCCATCATTTTCTTCATCTTTTCCGATTGCTTTTCAGCCATGTCCCCAGGAACAGACACGGCTTCTCCTTTCCGAGGGTTGGACAAGTCAGGACTGATTACGTTTTGGCGTGAAAAAAGCGTAACCAGTCAATGACTGATTACGCTGGGCGCAGAAATCGTTAAAGTTCAGCGCTTCTGGCGCAAACGCTGGTATAGCCGCAGATTGATCAGGGTGTAGATCAAGGTGTTGAGGTTGGCGATCGCCGCGCCGTTGCGAATGTGCGGACGCTCGATGCCCAACGCATACGCCTGGCTGTTGATGCGTTCCACCGCCGTGCGCTGCTTGTAAATGTTCTTGTAGATCTGGCTCTCCCGGTCAAGAGAATACCGAAGACGCGCTCCTGGACTGGTGGACATTGTCACAGTGCAACCTTTTTTGCCCCACTTCTCATGCTGGATCGGACAACCTCGATCCGCTCGTTCTGGGAACATCAACGGACAGACATACTTCCCGCGCTCATGCTCGATGATGGAAACGGTACGGTCCAGATAGGTAAATTGGAGCGGCATCGCCAATCCGGCTTTACAGATCGGCAATCCCTCTGAAGTGAAAAGACGCTCATTAGCTTTGTAGCCGCCTTTCATGGAATATGGCACAGCTGCAAACGCATCAGGATCGTCCTCACGGTGGAAGTAATCATAGACATACCAGGCGTCAAAAGCAGCGTCAAACGTGCCAAAACGCGGCTGAAATCCCAGAATCTGCTCGGTTTTTTGCATCAACGGGAAGAAATAACTGACATCAGACTTGTCAAAGGTTTGGGTCAGTTCGGCAATCACAAACTCGCCGTACTCTGGAATCTTGGCCACCACTGTGCCCGAACCATATCCCCAATAAAACTCACCGACCACAATATCTTTGGCAGGGATCGGATTGGAGCGTGGAGTGGCAGTCTCCGATGGCGGGTTCGAGACCTGATTGTGCCTGCGTTTACAGCCAAGTTTGCAGTCCGGGTCGCCTTTGGGTTGTTTGGTTTTATCGAAACGGGATTCAACGTAGGCTTTGGGGTTGTTCTCCCTGACCCATGCCAAAATGTGTTTGGTGTCCAACGAAATGCACTCTCCGGCACGGATGCCTTGTGAAGCAAAATAGCCAAACAATAAACGGACGCTGTCTTCAAACAGGAACTGCATCGAACGATTGGATGCTTCGCGTAACATCCGTGTAAGATGTCGCTCAGTAGGCAGGCTGTTATGTGGGTCAAATCCACAGGGGTGGCGCAGCGATGGAGTGAGCGGGAATCCCAGCAGCCATATGAAAGCGGGATGCTCTACCAGATACTGCCGCAGGTCGCCCATTGAAACCAAATTTTCATTGAGTTTTAGTAAACAGGCGGCACTGAAAGCAGCATGCGGTACGACAACCTTACCCCAGTTACGGATCAGATTGCGTTCAGGGAATTCTCCCCAAGCCAGGGGACCCAGCAGGTCCAGAGCACGCATTGCCGATGGGCACTCAAGGACGAAGGCAGGCAATTTGCTCGGAGTGTGGAAGGCGTCATGCAAATTCAGTCTTTTTGACTGAACCAGATGCGCAAGACTGGGAAAACGGGCTAAAATAGGGTTGTTGACCATGATTTTTTCTCCTTTCAGGTCGGACAAATGGGTGTGAGAACTTCATTTTAGACCTTGAATGGACGATGGTCGCAGCGTAACCAGTCCCTGACTGGTTACGTTTTCAAGCCAAAGAAAATTGACTGGTTACGGTCTGGTTACGAAAAAAAACGTAACCAGTGATTGACTGATTACGCTTTTTGCTCCACTCGAATTGACTGATTACGCTCTGGTTACGATAAAACGTAACAAGTCATTTGACTTGTCCAACCCTCATACAAATATTAGAAACTAGTCAATAATAGCCAAGCAAGACGCCTCTGCATTCGCAAAGGCGTCTTCATTTTCACTATTTGAGGCTTTCCGACCACCCTATTTAGGCAAAACAAGCCTTGCGGATACCAAATACTGTGTTCCCTTGAGATTACATCGCCAATGCAATATTTGGCGAACTTTGAGTGGTAGCAGACATGATTTTCATGGCATTTTGTACACAAAACTGTGATTTTTACGGCAAAAACGCCACTGTTTTGTGCAGTTTTCCTTTCTTTTGGCGTTGTCTCTTGCGCTTGCATGATACCTTAGGCGATGTTTTAGGGCAACCATCCTTTATTTACTAATGGAATAGGGTGCTGGCAGTGAAATATACAAATATCCCAAATCCGAAGAGTAGGAGAGCGACCATGGCGCGAACGTAGGCAATATTAATGAGCGGTTTCACCGGAAAAACCTGGGTTTTCTCCAGTGCAGCCCATTTGTGGATGTCGGCGCCGTTGTCAATCATTTCCATTGCCATCCTGAACATATCCCTGCGGCTGCGATAGCGCACAATGCCCACCTGATCCCATTCATCCACATCAGCCGGGTGTATAAATCGCCCCTGTACCTGGCCAAGAAAGACCGGATGCCCACCGTATTTCAGTAAGAGTGGCACAATGGCTTTATTGTAGCGTTGGTTTGCCGCAAATGGATCATCTCCGAAAACACTGCCTGGAGGATAGGCTGCTTTCTGACGAAACTTGAGCAGGTTCACCATATAAAACTCGTGTCCATCATCGCTTTTGGCCAGGTTGCTAAAGTGTTCCAGTAAAGGCGCATCGTCTCCCGCCTGTTTACCGGCGCGCCGGCGCATCTCGGCCAGCAAAGTCTTGGTTTCAGCCTGAGAGAGCGGCTTGCCTTGGCCGCCATACCACATCCAAAAAGCCAGATACAACAGCGCCAAAACAACCCAGGATAGCAGTTGAGCAAATTGCATGTTTTTTTATCCGTTTCATCAATCGCTGGCGGCTGACGCAGGCCGGGATTGTTGGGCAGGTTGAACTGTCCGCAGCCAGAGGCGCTTCCCAAAAACAACCACTCCAACCCCAACTAAAGAGATGCCCAGCGTATTTAGTGGAAAAAGCAGGCCCATAAGCACCAGAGCAATCAGCGGTTTTGGCAGTACTACAGCGATCAAAGCTGCCATCGCCGCCAGAACCGCTACCGGAGCTGGCACGGCCGGGAAGGGTACACTCATGGCCAACCCCAATGTGGCCGCAGCAAACATGATGGGCAGAAATTGTCCGCCTTTCCAACCCGTGGAGAGTAGCAGGGCTGTGAGCAGTAGGCGCGCCAGACCGATGAATAGCAGGTTCCAGAAACCCAGTTGAAGGGCCTGGTCATAGGCCGGCTGGAGGGCATGTTGGCCGGAAAACAGCACCTGCGGCAGGAACAGAGCTGCCAAACCCAGGACAAAACCACCCAACAGACTGCGCCGGATGGGGTGATCCTTGAGTGGTTCCACCCAGCGCTCTGTCTGCTTCTGCAAGAAGGTATATAGCAACCCTGCGCCGGCTCCAAGCAAGCCCAGTGGAATACTCCAAAGCAGGTCCATCCATTGGAAGACATAAGTAAAATGCAACAGGCCGCCGCTGTACAACCCGTTCAATGACCGCCCAAAAGCGAGAGCCCCAACCAGAAACGCCAGCCCGTTGGGCCAGGCATTGGTCAGCCTGACCAGGCGACTGCCTGACTCAGAGACTTGCGCCTGATTCAAGTTTTCACGGATTGACCGGAGCACATCACCCACCCAGGTGCTTAGCCCGCCGAGCAAATCCATAATGGCAGATTCGGGCCCCAGGCTGGCGCCGAAAATCAATGAGACAGAAGCTGTGGTCATTCCCTGTGGCAGGTGAACATAATCCAACCGCCCAGTCTGACGAATCTCAACCACCGCTTCTTGAATACCCTTGGGATGATCCCCAAGGAAACGCTGGCAAAGACCGACCAATAAACCACCCAGTGTGCACACAAACAGCGCTTGCCAGGGCAGGTTGACTGAGATTACCTCCCACAATAAGTGCTGTGCCCATTCGATGAAGTGCAGGAAGCCCGCCGCGACGGCGCCCACCGATCCACCCAGCAGAACGGCAAGAAGACCCAACAGTAAAAGTGATGCGATTTTCTTCATTCTTATCCTAAGCGGCGTTGTTCGCCTGGCCTCTTTTTTGAAATTGAAAAATAATAAAGGTAATGATGCAAACGCTAAAATAGGCTAACATGAAATACTTTCCATCAAAGGCAGCCTGCCCATGCACGTTGCCAGACCAAATTCCGAGCAGGCCCAAAATGTAAGTCAGGGGGATGATCATCAATACATATGGACTGAGTTCCCGGGCCTTGCGGCTAACGAGAAAATAAATGAACCCCGTCAGGAAGTTCGAGATACCAAATACGCCGAGCAAAAATACCTGATCCTGTGGTACGGTCGCCATATCGAATTTTGCGAAATTGGTAGCCGACCAGGTTAGCAGGAAGGTGTGCATAAAGCCGCGCAGCACATCCAACCCGCCGATAAAGAGCAAGATGTTGGCCGGTAGCCAGTAAATATCCTTCATTTTTTCTTTCATTTTGTTTACCTCACTGATTCTCGTTCGATCTAGTGTGCTTCACCGCGCTCCACAGCGCCAGCGCCAATGGGAGCATCACATAGTTGCTAATCGCGCCGGGCGGTGTGTGGGCAAAGGTGACCGGCTTCATGAGTCCTACCAGTTTGCGCAGCAGCACTTCCAGGCTCAGCATGAACCACATGAAAGGCACCAACGAGCGATTGCCTATTTGCTATTCACATGGATAAAATTGTTGATGGCATCGGCCACCTGTTGCGGTTGGTCGAAATTATCAAAGTGGTTGGCATTTGTCACCCATTCCATCTGAACGTTGGGGCATTTTGTGTTCACATTGGCAAAAATGGAAGGCGGCTGAGACGGGTCACTATCGGCCTGGAGCTGCAACACCGGAAAGGGAAAGTTGTTTTTGCAGATTTTTCCAACCGCGGAGGTCAGATCCCAATTGGCGGGGTTGAAATATCTGGGGTTCATCTCAGCTACACCAGGGCGGGAATATTCGTACACCAGGTAATCGCGGTCAGCCTGGCTGAGATTGGTCAACATGCGGCTGGAATAAACCGTATCAATCAGCCAACCGGCATCCTGGTACAGATAGGAAGCAATCCAGTTGTTCTGGAAGAAAAGCCACTGAGGTTTTTGTAGATAAACCGAAAACGATGGCCTATCCCGGCTTTCGCCCTGGATTAAGTCAGCTTGCATGCGTACATAACCGAGAATGTGTTCCGGGTGGTCGCCGACCAGTACGCTGCCAATGATTGTCCCCCAATCATGAGAGACCACATAGAACCGATCAATACCCAGACTGGTCATCAGGTCAAGGATCTGGGATGCCACGGTATGCCAGTTGTAATCCGTGTCAATCAGGTCGGAGCGGCCATAACCTTTCATATCAATAGCAATCAGGCGGTACTCTTGATCCACTAGGGGCAGTACCTTGCTCCACGAATACCAACCTTCAGGCAGTCCGTGCAGAAACAGTATGACCGTCCCATCTGGATTGCCTTCGTCCACGTAGTGCCATTGGATGCCGTTCACCACTGTATCCTTTTGGTTGAATTGGGCATCAACGGAATCATGCTCCGCCTGGTGTTCTGCGCGGAACTGTTCATACTCGGCGGCCAGGTTTCGGGCGCGCAGGGGTGCATAGGCCCAAACGAAAAGCGCCAGCAGCAGGGCAATCCCGGCCAGGATCATCAAAACCCATCTCATAAAATTGCTCATCACAAAATACTCCTTTTTACCTTCCGGGTGAATTCGTTCAACTTTTCCGTTCCCGCAAGGAAAGGGCCAGCATAATTATGGCCAACACTGGCACGAAATGATTACCGACCGCGCCAGGAGCAGTACCTACAGTTTCGATGGGTTTGTAAAACCTACCCAGCAAGAAACGCCCGGTCCACTCAACGAAAAGGGAAAACCACATCAACGGAATCAAGGACTGGTAACGCCATAGTACAAGCACGTATAACAAACCGAGCAGCAATTGCGACAAGCCCCAGTAAGCGAACATGCCAATGATCACCGATGCTGCAATTGGCGGGAACGCATCTAATGGGATGGTGGCGATGGACTGCGCGCCACCGTCGGGAAGGAAGATATGAGCAAGCGAGCGCCCAACAATCACGATCGTCATCGCTACAAATATCCACCTGGCAACAGTCATGCCGCGATACTGGTTGTCAACGGTCTTGGGAAATAGTTTTTCAAACATGGGATCTCCTTTTTTATACGTTGCATAAATTATACGTGGTATAATAAATATGTCAAGGATAATCAACCCTATCTAAGGAATTTTGTATGCCCCGCCCAAAAAAAACAGATGATGAAATTCAGTTCATGCGCGAGCAAATTCTCGACACTGCGCTTGTCATTCTTCAGTCAGATGGCGCTGAGGCCATTACATCACGTGCAATTGCCGAAAGGTTGAATGTAGCCCACATGTCCTTATTCACTTACTTCAAAAACCAGGCAGAAATTCTGGATATGCTGCGGGAACGCGAGATGGCCAAGTGGGCGGCAAAACAGATCGGATTTGAACAGCGAGCCCAATTAGAGGATGTGAAGCAGGTGGTGCGCGAATTACTGGAATTCTATGTTTCGTTTGCTCGCGAAAACCCCGATCTGTTTCGCCTGGCCTGGGTTATACCGCAAGCCACCGGTGAGAGCTTAGAAGAAGAACGTCAACGGCGAAAAGCAACTGTTGAAAATCTGTCCAGAATACTTCATTTGGGTATGGAACAGGGAGCGTTTATAAAACGTGATCCATTCCTTGCGGCAAGCACAGTTTTAGCAATGATAAATGTGCCGAACATTCTCTTTCACAGTGGAAAACTGGTTGATATTAATTTGCGTGATCAGATGGTAAAAGAGATTCTTTTTGCAGCAATGAAATATTTGGAATAAGAGCTACGACTCCTTGATGCAGCAAAAATCTTCACTGTCTTATTGAGGCTAAAACGCTTACGCCCCCATCGCAACGGAGGCATAAGCGTTTTGATAAGCTGACAAAGTGGTGGAACCACTATATGTGGGGATAACCAACTTCACCGCTAGCAAATATTGTGTTCTCTTGAGATTACATCGCCAAAGCGATATTTGGATTCGCTTGGGCTGTGGCTGAAGAGGGTTTCATGGAAAATTCTCGTTGAAAATGGGTGGTCTTTAGGGTGATTTTGCAAAAAATTGGTAGTTCCCTTGTGCTAATATTGCAGGCTTCAAGTTTTGGGGAAACAAATCAAGTTTACCATGTTAGAAATTGCTGTATTTGCATCCACATAAATATTTATTTACATGCTGATTTGGATCGTAATGTAAGTATGAAAGTAAAGATAACTCCTTTGATGAAATTCGCAAAAAGTTAAAGCAGAAATGGGTTAAAAAACTAAAGCACCCCTGCTTCGCAAAAGTAAGTTCATCTGGGGTGCTTTAGTTTAGTGTTAGAAAGAAGAATTATTGGGCTACACCTTCCAGATAATTGATTACTGCATCCAAAAGCGCTGCTCCGCCACCGCCACCGCTGCCCGGGGTTTGACCAGTCATTCCTTCAGCGGCTTGCTTGGTTGCGCGTTCTTCGGCGGAAAGATTCATGCCAGAGCCAGGTTGTCCGCTACCAGAACCAAGGGTAACGCCATTGGCGGTTGCCCAGGTCTGCATATCGGTGAAAGTCAATTGCATGGCACGGATCGCTGCCAGTTGGTCGGAGGTCATGGTGCTTTCGATCTGTGACAGCAAGGCGGTGATCTCTTCCTGTGAAGAGCCGCCGCTGGTGGACGTTCCGCGCAGGGCTTGGTAAAGCGGTAAAAGCTGTTTGGCTTGTTCAGGGGTCACTGCATACTCACCGCCATCCAAATTCATGGTACCAATGATGAGTTGGTTCCGGAGTGGGAGGGCGTTTTCATAATCAGTGGGGATGTTGGGACTAGTATAGGTGTCGCTAGTGGCTGGGGTTGTGTTGCCGCCACATGCTGAGATGAGTAATGCGGAAAGAATGAGTGTGAAGAGCAAAATGCGTTTCATGTTTGTTTTCCTTGTATGATGATTTTTATTCGCGCCGCAGCGCTTCAATGGGATCAAGTTTTGCGGCTTGGGTTGCCGGGTAATAACCAAAGAAGATGCCGATCACAGCCGCGGCTCCAAATGCCAATGGGATCGAGCCGGGGACAATGGCAGTTTGCATCCCGCCAAACATGCCGAAGAGATAAGATCCGCCAACTCCCATGCCTACACCGACCAAGCCTCCAGCCAGACTGAGGATCACAGCTTCGAGCAGAAATTGCAGCAGCACGTCAGAGGCTCGGGCGCCCAAAGCTTGCCGCAGACCGATCTCACGTGTCCGTTCTGTGACGGAGACCAGCATGATGTTCATGATGCCGATACCGCCCACCAGCAGGGATACGCCCGCCACCCAAGCCAACAAGTCACGGAATGCGGCGGTGGTCGCTTCTTGCGTGGCGATAATGTCTTGCTGGGTTTGAACCGTGAAATCTGGCTGTGATGGGCTGACATCATGCCGTTCACTCAAGAGCGCTGTGGTCTGAGTGATGACGCTCGGAATGTTTTCCTGACTATCTGCCTTTACATAGATCGTGCGGACACGGTCGCCGCCAATCGGCATCTCTGACATGAACTTTTGGAAAACGATATTGATGGGAAGGTAAACCCGCCCGTCATAATCTACATCAGAGACCATGCCTTTGGCTTCCATCACACCGATAACGGTCAACTTGACGGTACCGACGGTGATCGTCTGCCCAAGTGGACTTGTATCGCCGAACAGGTCTTTGGCAATGCCTGCGCCCAAGACAACCACTTTTGCTTTTCGCTCATCTTCATCGGCTGTAAAGTAAGCACCTGAGGCAACCGCATAATCACGGACATTGGGAAAGTCGGCGGTCGTGCCAATGACCGCTATCGATTCGAGTGTAATGCCATTGCCTTTGACGATCTGCGGTGCAGGTCCTTGTTCGGCAGAGATGCCATCGATGCCGACAACTTGTTCTTCGATGGCGTATGCATCTGCGATCATCATCGTACGCCCGGCGCCGGGGACACCGCGCATGGGAGATACGATGATCAGGTTTGCGCCCAAGGCGTTGATCTGTTCTGCGATGGCGGCTTCGGTTCCAGCGCTGACGGATAACATCACGATCACTGAGGCAACGCCAATAATGACACCCAGAGTTGTGAGGAAGGAACGCACTTTGTTTAGCATGAGTCCTTCCCAGGCGGTGCGGAGTACCTTTTTAAATTTCATGCCATCCTCTTGTTCAGGCAGGGATTATTCCCTTCGTGTCCATCCGATAAGATCTTTCCATCCTTTACACAGACCACACGCCCGGCATGTTCGGCAATATCCGGCTCATGGGTCACCATCACAATCGTCGCGCCATGTTTGTGAAGGTGGTGCAAGATCTCCATAATCTCCACACTGGAACGCGAGTCGAGGTTGCCGGTCGGTTCGTCCGCCAATATGAGCGGAGGGTTATTGACCAATGCCCGCGCAATGGCAACACGCTGTTGCTGACCGCCCGAAAGCTGATTGGGTTGATGGTGCAATCGCTCGCCCAACCCAACGGCTTGCAATGAGGCGGCAGCGCGTTTTTCTGCGTCTTCATCACTGATATCTTCTTCCATGTTGTACAGCATCGGCAGCATCACATTCGAGAGGGCGCTCAAACGCGGAAGTAGATTGAACGATTGAAAAATAAACCCTAATTTCTGATTGCGAACTTCAGCCAATTCATTTTTAGACAATCGGCTTACATCCCGTCCGTCAAAGATATACGCTCCGGCCGTAGGGCGGTCGAGGCAGCCGAGAATGTTCATCAGGGTGGATTTCCCCGAACCGGAATGCCCCATGATGGCAACGAACTCACCTTTCTCCACGGTCATATCCACACCAGCGAGGGCATGTACAGTGGCTTCGCCCATTCCGTACACTTTCGTCATGCCTTGAATTTCGATCAGCGGCTTGCTCATTTTGTCTCAACATTCCCCGTGCTGACCACGTCACCCAGCTTGAGTCCGCTCAATATTTCAGCATTGGCATAATCGGTCAACCCAACTTCAACCGCCGTGAGGGTCAGGTTGCCTTCTGTATCCACGAGAAAGACTGCATATTGACCCGGTTCCAGTTCACGCAGTGCCTGTTTGGGAAGGATCAACGTGTCTTTTGATTCTGCTGCGATCACTTCTGCTTCAAGGTTCATGCCCGGTAAGATCGAGAGTTCCATGTCCGAAGGCAATGCAACCCATGCTGCGATCACCGGTGATCCATCCACAACCTGTAAAGCAGGCTCTACCAGAATCACTTCACCAATCACAGGGTTATCCTGATAGGCATCGAAAGTGATGGTTACAAGATTACCTTTTGCGACCTTATCCAGATCAGACTCATCCAGATAAATGTGTGCAAACAGATCTTTCGTTTTAGAAACTGTCATTACCGATGTAGTATTTACTGTCTGTCCATTTACGACCTTCAACTCGGTCACAGTGCCGTCAAACGGAGCAGTGAGACGTGTATCTTCCACGGCGAGGCGAGCTTGTTCCAACTTCCCAGTTTGCTGTCCGATCACAGCCAACGGCGAGGTAAAAGTCGAGGGTCCTGCCAACACAATTTCCAGTGCGGTTTGAGCGTCGAGCAATTTGACCTTTGCCGATTCAAGGTTCGCTGTCACAAGGTCCATATCCAATTCGTCAATATCAGTGCGAAGGCTCAGGAAGTAATCACGATTTGCACGAGCGGATTCGAACAGACTTTGCGCTTCATCTCTTTGACTTTGCGTTGCTGACGCATCCAGGGCATTGAGGACCACCTGGGCTTCTTCTGCCTGTGAAATCCAATACCAGGCATCACTGCCGACTACATAAGCGTAGGCATTCGTTGCGGCATCAAGGTCTGCTTGGGCATTGCTCACTGCCAGCTTTGCATTGGCGACTCCGGATGGACTGAACAACGCTTGAAAATCTGCCTCGGCTTGGATATTCTCTTCCAAACGCGCCAACACCTGATGCGACGTGACTTGTGAACCCATTTCAACATTCAGTTCGTGCAACACACCTGTTGAGCGAAAAGCAAGATCGACCTGTGCTGACGGTTCGACAACACCCGCGCCACTGGCTGTGATCACCATATCGCCCTTGCGCACTTTGGCGGTTTGGACGGTTGTTTCTTCACCATCCGCTGCGCTGGCTGTGTTTTGAGAATAGAAAATACCGCCTGCAATCAAAGCTGCAATAACAACTACAGCGATTATGAGACTTGAACGATTTTTGAAGAACTTCAAGGTTAGCTCCTTAAACTTGCCTGAGATGACCCGATGATAAATATTCCCCATAAAGATAGATTGTTTGAAATGTAAAGAATTGATAAAGGAAGAAATGGGGAATTAAAAGCAAAAAGGCATGGGAGAGATAACCCATGCCTTTGTTTTGTAAAACTACGCCGCTTCAAACTTTTTCAAGCCAGTACGTGTGATCTCGGTCAACTCTTTCAGTGGGTGGATCAATGCTAGTGCGTAAAGGACAAAGCCAATGCCATAGATAATGCCCTTGGCAGTACCGCTAAAGATGCTGACCCAGATCAACACACTGCCGAGATTTGCGAGAGCAAGACTGCCCCAGCATCCGCCCAGTTCGGGAGTCTCTTCTTTAAGGAAGTATTTGCGGGCAAGATATGGGATGACGGCAATGCCAAATTGCAGCACCCAGCCATAGATCAAGGCTTGAGGCGCGGTTGATTCGATGGGACCCGCCTCGAAGATGCCGAGCAGAATGGTGGGTGCCATCAGCACGGGCAGTAAAATCCAGATATATGAAGATACCACGTGCCAGCCGCCTGCGGTGGTCAGTTTGCCGTTTTGCTTGAGCGAGCGGACGAGTGAAACGACCAGCACAACCGTTGCGGAAATGTGCAAGACCAGCCCGGCGATGGTTGGAGGCAGGCTTCCACCCAGCCACGGACCGAGCACCAAGCCGAATGCACCGAGCGTCATGCCCCAAAACATATAGGCAGTGGCGTTCTTAGAAGCAAGCGGTTTGCCCGTGACCATCGGGATGACATCCACCATCAACCCGGCGAAGACCAGCGACATGAAGCCCCACGAGTTGGCATGGATGTGCGCCTCGAGCGGAACTTTGATATACAACGCTTCGCTCCAATTGAGGAACAAGCCCGTGCCGATGATGATGCCGACCAGCAAATAGAAAATGCCCGTGATGTAAAACTTGAGGCTGGTGGGTGCATCGCCGCCGCGAATGTTCCAGAGTTGCAAGATCAGAAGCAATGCTGCGATGAAGATCAGCGTGCCGCCTGTGAAGATCATCGGGTGGTTCATGCTTGCAAAGCCTGCTACCAAAGCCACCAGCCCGGCATTGAGTGTCAGCCAGATATCCCAACGCATGGCGGGTTTTTCTTTTTTGGAAAGCGACGCAACAAGAATGGGTAGCACCCCAAAGACCAATTGCGAAAGGATGCCCAGTGTGATGAAGTGAACGCGAACCCAGCGCAAGGCGGGGAAGGCGCTGAAAACGCTCATGCTTACGAGCGAGGCATCTGCCGCCGCAAGCAAAGCAACGAAGGTGTAAAGCAAGGTGG
>DAOQID010000117.1:0-10956 GCA_035339375.1 Anaerolineales bacterium
GCAGTGCGGAGCCTCCTGCGGACGGAGTTTTTAATTGTTTTCTCTGTGTCTCCGTGGTTAAATTTTCAGACTTTTGCAAGAGGTCTATTGACCATGTCAATGATTTTTACTGATGTCTTCCATTATGAATTACAGGGATATCACGGGGCCAGACAGGCAGGGATCGAATCGCTTGCGCCGTCGGGAATCTGTGTAGACCCGTTCTCGTCGTAGATCTTCACAAATTGAATTCGACTGCTGAATTGTTTTAAATTCACCATCAGAATATCGGCGAGGTTGTAATCCCTGCCAGCGGAGTTGCAGGTGCCTTTGAGGTAGACATGCGCCACACCTTCTTTGACCTCGAATTTTGAATACCCCGTAAATCCGCTGAACACGGCGGTCCAACCGTAGTCGTTCTTTTCGGTCAGGCCTGGACCTTTGAAATATTCATCCAGAACGAATTTTGCAAAGTCAGTTGATGAACTGGCGTAGCGTTTGCCTTCCACTTCGAAGGGCGGAGTGTTGGCGTTGTATTTGGATTTGTTCACAAAGTACACGGTCACTTTGGTGTAGGCGGGCGTTGCCGAGGGGAGTTTTGTATTCGTTGGCGTGGGGGTACGTGACGGGGTGCGGGTGTTGGTGGGTGTCTTTGTAATGGTCGGGGTGCGTGTGACCGTGGGTGTCTTTGTCGGTGTGGGGGTGCGTGATGCAGTGGGGGTGATGCTTGCAGTAGCCGTGGCCGTGAAAGACGGGTCAAGGCAGATCGGCTCGGAGTCACCGGCGCCAGACGGATTTTGAGTTTGATCGAACTGGTCGTAGATCTTTACAGATTGAATGGTGCCAAACTGTTTCAAGTTCAATGTGATCAGGTCGGCAATGTTGAAATCTTTTCCGCTCGAAACACAGGCCCCCTTGAGGTGGACATGTGCCACATCGCCAACGATCTCCAGTTTGTTGAACCCTGTAAACCCGTTATAGATGGCGGTGTATCCCCATCCATATTCGGTCGAACCAGGGCCTTTGAAGTATTCCTTCAAAACGCCTTCGGGTAAATTGGATGAGGAGGAAAGGTAACGTGTGCCAAATACTTCGTAGGGCGGTGTATTGGCTTTGAGCCTGAAACGATTTACGAAATACAGTTTCACTTTTGTATAAAGCGGCGTGGCTGTGGCGGGCTTGGTGTTTGTGGCAGTGGGCGTCTTCGATGGCGTGCGGGTGATCGTCGGTGTCCGTGTGATGGTGGGAGTGCGGGTGATCGTTGCCGTGCGCGTGGCTGTTGGCGTGCGGGTGATGGTGGGGGTGAAGGTCTTGGTCGGAGTCCCTGTCAGCGTACGAGTCGGTGTGGGGGTATCAGTAACAATTGACGGCGGAGTCGGAGTCGCGTCGCCTTGATAGATGAATTGAACGGAATCAGCACCCAGTTCCATATCCGCGATCGCAGCGGACTCATCCTGGGTCTGGTTCGTGAGTCGGATGAATTCGCTCCCTGTACCGGTGAAGTTGTATTTGCCCACGTAGATCCAGCCATCGGCGGCGTAGAAACGGTTTGGATACACAGCCTGATTGATGAGCACTCGCGCCGTTTTGCCTGCGTGTTGAATATCGTAGAACGCACCTTCCACCGTGGCGTGATTCGACGGCACACGGATATAGACCGAATACATTCCTGCTGTGCTGCCTTGTGGGAATTCCCATTGCGCCGAGCAGGTTGCGGTCGATGTGCGCGGTTTGACGTAACGCATTGCGCCGTTGGTTGCGTTGGTGGCAGTGCCTGTCTTCCAACATGCTGCGGGTGATTCGCTGAAGCCTGCGCCGCCATCATCCACGACAATGCCGTTGACGGGAGCAGGCGGGTAGCCCAATGCACTCCCCGAAGGAAAGATGGCCGCGCCATAGTAAATGAGCGATGGATATTGGACCCACAGTGATTCTTTTTGGTTGCTGGGCCACGGGTCTGTGCCGGAGCCTGTCCAGCCGTAGGGGTCAACGGCTTTGCCGCTTGGGTTGACCACGCGCAAATGCAAATGCGGACCCGATGAATTGCCTGTGCTGCCGCTGAAACCGATCCACTCGCCGTGTGGGATAAAGACACAGCCCGGTGTGGAGCAGGCTGAGACCGCCACTGCACTCATATGACCATAGGAGGTTGAATACCCATTCGGATGATGCAGGCGGACGTACAAGCCAAGGCTGACCTTGTGATTTTGCGGATCCCACCAGCCAGAATAGATGACCTGATCGGCATCGGCGGCGGCATACAGCGGACGATAGCTCATGCCATAGTCAATGCCATCGTGACCATCGTAGAAGAGCCAATCGCCGAGTTTGTAAGACCAGTAGCCACCATAGCCAATATCACACACACCTGCTTCTGGCGGAGGTGTGCCCGCGGGCGGCGGGTTGGGGCAGGTCTTCTTACCTTCGGCGCCGTTGAAGGTGACGACGCGGTTATCAGCGACATAATTGGGGGAGGTATGGTCGAAAACCGATTCTTGCGAAGCCGTGCCAGGATATGGCGGATATAAAAATGCGGTCACCGCCTGGGCAGGCGCGGCTTGTGCGCGCTCGGCCAATGACCCGCGCAAGCCGAATAAAAACAGGACGAGAAAGATTGCGATGAAAATATTTTTTGCGCGATGATGAGTCACAATGATTTCCCCAATTCGGATTATGGAACAGGTGTGGCCTGGGTCACTTTGACCGATGTGAATGTGGCAAATACCATTTCGGCTTCCTGCAAACACAGGTCGGCGTTTTCGGCGAAGGTTACTTCGAAGCCCGTGTAAATATTCGTGTCGCCGCCAAGGTAGGTGACGGATTGCCGCACTCCGCCGCGAAAGACGGTGTTGATCTCAAATTCAACCACGCCAATTTTGCGAATGTCATGTTCCACGGTTGTGTTGGAGGGCAGTCCGCGGCCAAAGGCTGGAGCGATGACGCAATACTCGATGCCGCGATGACCGATGGCAGGGTAGCCATAGCTATCGGTGGTGAGCGCCCAAATTTCGGGGTCGTAACGCACGCGGAACAGATAATCGGGTTTCGAATCGCCGAGGTAGGTGGGGGTGCCATCCCATGCGAGCAGGGCGGGCGGGTTGGCAAGCGGTGTGGGCAATTCGAGCGGCGGCAACGGCGTTTCGGTTGGGGTCATTGCGGGGGGCACGAGTGTGGCTGTGGCAGTTTCCGTTTCAAGCAGGGCGGTGGCGGTCATCGTGGGTGGTTCAGCGGTCGGCGACTCGAATTCCTGCTGGGCTTCCACTTTTTGGGCGGGCGCAGACATGGCCGCATTTTGTGCGGCACAGGCAGTGATGAAAAAGATGGAGAGGAGGGTGATGAGTTTTCGCATTCAGTTATTTTTTACCACGAAGGGTCACAAAGATACACAAAGTTTTTGATTTTCCTTTGTGGGTAAAGATTTACTTCCGCATCCAACTTAAACAGCAGGCTGGTTCTGCGAGAAGGGCCTTGATCTCCGCTGACAGTTGATCCGAAGGCGCCGTTTGCAATTCCATTTTACCATTCAGGACTCGCAGGAAAAAAAGCGCATTTCCGTCCGGTGACCAGTGTGCGGTTTCGATTCGGCCTTCGCTAAAGTTTGTGATCTGCGTCAATTTATCTGTTGTGACATCCACAACATAAAGATTGCTGATCAGCGCGTCGGCAGAGACATTCGCCGCTTCATCTTCCGCGTTTTCACGGACGATGAATGCGATGCGTTTTCCATCGGGTGACCAATTCGCCGCGTAGCCGTGACCTGCATCTGCGTCGGCAAGTTTGCGCGGGTTGCTGCCATCGGCATCCATCACCCACAATTCGCCCACTGTGAACGGGGTCTGCGAATCGGGAATTTTGATGAAGGCGATCTGCTTTCCATTGGGTGACCAGCGCGCAAAGGAAATGTAATTGAGCGGATCGGCATACAAAAGCTGAACGATGCGGCCATCGTCTTTGGCAAGTTGAATCTCGCTGCCAAATCCGAATCCGCGTGAGTAGGTGAAGGTGAAATCAAAACTTTCGGGTTTGGGAGCGAGGTCGTAGGTGAATTCGTTGATGGGGATGATCTCAGCGGCGAGCGTTTCTGCATTCACGCGCAGGATGCGTGGATCGGAGGCATTGTCCACGCGTAGAAAAACGGACTTGCCGTTGGAAGCCCATGCAAGCAGGTGACTGTCACCCTGAGGAAATGCCTGGGTGACCGAACCAGTTTCCGTATCCAGAAAAAGAAGCGCCTGCCCGAACGAGCAGGAAATTTCCACGGCGAGGGTGGATCCGCGTGACGGGGAGAAAATGTCGTAGATGCCGCAATCTGCAGGAAGGGAAAAGGGCAGTTCGCCAAGGGGGGTGAGGTCTTCGGAGAATTGGATCAGCGCGGGAGGGTCAAGCCGAATGGCGGCGAGGATGTTTTTGGCGGGCGGTTGGGGCGAGCAAGAGGAAAAAAGTAAGATGAAAGAAATCAATGCAGAAATATGGGACTTCATAAGGGTATTATAATCATCGCACATTTGTAAATCCAAAATCGTAAATCTCAAATCGGAAATCGACTCATGCACATACTTGTAACCAATGATGACGGCGTGCAGGCGCCCGGACTCCTCGCTCTGGCGAAGGAAATGCGTAAACTTGGCAAAGTGACTGTATTTGCACCCGATAAGAACTGGTCTGCTTCGGGGCATGTGAAAACGATGGAGCGGCCTTTGCGTGTGCGCGAAGTGCTGCTTGCGGATGGAAGCCCTGCTTTCGCTTCAGATGGTGCGCCCTCCGATTGTGTGGCTTTGCCGCTGCTTGGCTTGATCGAAAAGCAGGTGGACCTGGTCGTTTCGGGCATTAACCCCAATGCCAACCTCGGCCATGATGTGACCTATTCCGGTACTGTCACCGCCGCGATGGAAGCTGTGATCGCAGGCGTGAAGGGAATTGCGGTTTCGCTGGATTCACCTGAGGGGTTCAAAGGCAAATTGGATTATTCCACCGCCGCCATTGTGGCCCGCCGCGTTGCTAAAAAAGTGATGGCTGACGGCCTGCCCGAAGGTGTGGTGATGAACGTCAACGTGCCGTATTTGAAGAAGGAGAAACTCAAGGGATACATGATCACCCGTCAGGGTTTGCGCGTGTATCGCGATGCGCTGGATGAGCGTGTTGATCCGCGCGGCAAACCGTATTACTGGATCGGCGGCGAAGCCCCCACCGGCGTGGACGAGCCCGGTACCGATTTTGGCGCCCTGCGTGCGGGGTATGTCTCGATCACGCCCCTGCAATTGGACTTGACCCATTACAAGGCGATGGATGTGTTGAGGAAGTGGAAGTTTTAGGATGTGACCGGGGCAGAGCCTCATGACGCAATATTTCTTTGTAGATGAATCGGGAGATGCGGGTTTGGCTGGGCAAATTGGCTCAAGCAGTCATTTTGTTGTTGTAATGGTGCAACTGCCAGAACGTACAAAGGTAAACCCGCTTGTTGAACTTAGAGATTCACTCAACCTATCCCCCCACTTTGAATTCAAGTTTCACCAGTCTAAACCCTGGCAAAAAGAACGTTTTTTTAATGAACTCTTGAATTTCCCTTTCAGGATCCGTGCCGCAATTGTTGATAAATCTCAGGCCGATTTTCACCCGCAAGAGATATCTCCCCGCCAGCTTATCATTGATTTGATCGTTGGGCTTACCATGAGAGCAGACGAATTGGATGTTTCCAATGATATTCTTATCGTAGATGGGGCCACCCCAACATTCTGTCGTGACCTTCGCGTATCTTTTACAGAACAATGCAGGCAGAAAAAACGAATCCGCCCTTTTAAGAACATCGTTGGGGCAAATTCGAAAAATGAAGATGGGTTGCAAATTGCGGATATGGTTGCAGGAGCAATACGTTTACATTCCATCGGCGCATTGGATGGATATTTTCACACCCTGTTGCCGAAAATCGTTGATTTGTGGCACTTCCCGGAGAAATAAAACACCCCCGACTATTCTCTTGCGAGAAAGACAGCCTCAGGTGGCTACCTTGTCGTCGGGGGCGGGTAAAACGGTCTTCCATCCATTGCTGGGTGCTTCCGTTTTATTGGTAAACTCATTATACAGAGAATGGAAACTGACGTCAAACCCTTGTTTTAGGAAAAAAAGAAATGGACTTCTTCAAAAAACTCTTTAGTGGCACCCCTGCAAAAGCGCAAAAGCGCTACCATACCTTCTCTGTCAAATGCCTGCGTTGCGGAGAGGTGGTCGAAGGCCGTATTGACCTGGACAATGAACTGAGCGTGGAATATGAATCGAATCGCGATGTGTATTATGGCCGCAAAGTATTAATGGGCAGCGGCCGATGCTTCCAACGGATGGAAGTGGAATTGAAATTCGATTACAACCGTCAATTGCTGGATCAGCAAGTGAGCGGTGGAGAATTTGTCTAATGGACGAATCGATCGTAGATCATTATTGGTATTCATTTTTACACAGCCTGCCGCCTGATTCGCGGTATTTTGGAAAACTATATGTCGCCGAACGTTTTGGCGATAACTCTGCACTGGCGCAGGAGCTCGGCCAATTGGTGGTGGACGGGGTCAAGACCGGTACATGCTCTGCGATTTGGGAGTGGGAGGCCGAGGGCAAATCCATTCCCCAGCCCGGTCTGATCACCATTGTCCTTGATGGAAATGACCAGCCCATGTGCATCATTGAAACCATTGAGGTCTTTGCCTGCCGTTTCAAAGATGTGGACGAGGAGTTTGCAGAGGCAGAGGGGGAGGGCGATCGTTCGCTTGAATACTGGCGCAGTGAACACAAAAAGTATTTTTCACGTGTGCTTCCAAAAATTGGGCGGGAATTTAGTGAAGATATGCCGCTGGTCTGTGAACGTTTCAAAGTCGTTTATAAATAATGCGTCGTCTCTCGAACATTCTCCTGATCCTTCTTGCCGGGCTTCTGGTTGTTCAGGCGGGCCTCTCTTTGCAATGGCCCATTGCACACGATGAAGCGCCGCTTCTTTACGAAGCCTTCCTCATGCATAGTGAAGGCCGTGTTCCCTACCGCGACCTTTTTGATTTTCAAATGCCAGGCAGTTTTGCCGCGTATTATTTGCTCGGCAGGTTGAGCGGCTTCAACGGTTTCTTCCGCTTGCGCCTGCTTGATCTTGGTATCCTTGCCGCGCTGCTTGCCATCACATTTTTATTCATGCGCCGTTTTGGCAGACAAACCGCATTTGCCGCCGCGATTCTCTTTGGGTTGAAATACATGCAGGGTGGCGCGTTCATGTCTTTGCAGCGTGAATACCTCCTGCTTGGTTTTGTTGCACTTGCCGTTTGGGTATCCATGCGGGATGTCTTGACCTATAAACATCGTCTGCTCATTGGAATTCTCTTTGGCCTATCGGCAGTGATCAAACCCCACGCCGCGCTCGGACTCCTCCCCATCCTGCTCTTTGACATTACAAGCCTGATCCAACGCCAAAAGTTGACTCTGATTAAGTCTGCCATGACAAGCACTCCCCCCGTCGCGATCGGATTCGCAATGCCCATCCTTGCCATGATCGGGTGGCTTGCCGCTACAAACGCGTTGACTCCTTTTCTGGATATTGTTCTGCACTATGTGCCCTTGTACGCGCAGATCAACGGGCAGATGGAGATCACTGAAGCGGGGACGAGAATTCCATTTTTGCTGAATCAATCCCTTCGTCTGGGTGGACACGCGCTTTGGGTGATTCCAGCAGCGCTTGGTGTGTATCTCGTCCCGCAGGAAAATAAGAGACAGGCCTGGCTGCTTGCTGGTCTTGCTGCGTGTTACGCCGTTTACCCTGCATTCTCGGGTCAGTTCTTTGAATATCACTACATCCCTTTTATTTATTTCATTGTCATACTTGCTGCGCTGGCTCTCACCGAACAACAGCCACTTTCCACTTTCCACTCACTGCCTTCTTTCCTCTTTCCACTTTCTTCTCTTATCCTTTTATTTGCCATCGCTTTCGCTGTCCGACCGTCCAATACCTTTCTCCGTCAGATCCAAAACCGACCCATTGCGAAAACCACAGATCGAGCCGAAGAGATCGCCAGTTATCTTGAAGAAAATATGCAGGCGGGCGATACCGTCCAGCCATTGGATTGGACAGGCGGCACCCTGCTTGCCATGCTTGAAACGCGCACACCGCTGGCTACGAAATATGTTTTCGATTTTTATTTTTATCATCACATTTCAACACCTTACATCCAAAACCTGCGCGCCGATTTCATGGACGAACTGCAGGAGGCCGATCCGCGCTTTATCGTTGAGGTTATCGCCGTGGATAAACCCTGGCTTACAGGCCCGGATACCTCCCGCGAATTTCCTGAATTACGTGCGTTTCTGAAAGCAAATTATTCCGTTACAATCCTTGAAGACGACTATTTGATTTATAAAAGAAAGTAGTGCAGGCTTAACCCTGCCATTCCCGCAGCGGACCAGGGTCCGCGCGTTGCAGCGAAAACATGAAGCATCTTTTCCGCATCACCTACCTGTACCTCACCATCCCATTCATCATTTTTTGCATGGGGTGGCTGCGCTTGTCTGTTGCGATTCCTGTTGTGGCTGTCATTGTGTGGGCGCTCTGGCAATTGCTAAAACAAACCCCGCCTGGGCAAGATTCGAAAATTACTATTCACCATTTACTACTTGCTTTACTGGTCACTGGCATCTGGCTCTTCCTTTCCGGGGTGGGTGGATATGCCTTTCAAAACTGGGACCATCACTGGCGCAATGCGGTCTTCCGCGATCTTGTGACGAACAACTGGCCTGTGATCTATTCCTCCCCCGAGCGTGGACCGATCACCATGCTGGTGTACTACGTGGGCGACTGGCTTCCCGCGGCGCTTTTTGGGCGGGTCTTTGGCTGGAGCATTGCCAATTTCATGCTCTTCCTTTGGACGTGGCTTGGGGTTCTGCTCACCGTTTTGCATTTGAATCTCAAACTGAAGACCTCGCTGGTCAGGTCCGCATTGCTGTTGATCTTTTTCAGCGGATTGGATGTGGTTGGGGCGCTGCTTTTTGCAAAGGAATACCCAACGCTTTGGCCGCCGATCACTCACCTTGAGATCTGGTCGGGTGGTGATTTGCAATACTCCTCCTTCACGACGCAGTTGTTTTGGGTGTTCAATCAAGCTGTCCCTGCGTGGCTGTGTATTGTGCTGATCCTGGGTGACAATGTCATTGCGAGGAGGGTGCTTTCCCCGACGACGCAATCCTCAATTCATAAAGAGATTGCTTCGGGCATAGAGCAAGATCGCCCTCGTTATGACATCAAATTTTTCATCTGGGCGTTGTCATTTTTCTTTGCGCCGCTGGCATCCATTGGGTTGATGCCCTACCTCATGGTCGATTTTTTCACGCAGGCCGATTGGAGATCGTTTTTCAAATCCATTCGTGTTGACCTTTTGTTCGCTGCGGAGATCATCTTTCTTCTTTCGTATTTTTTCTTTTCCTCCAACACCGCCGCACAGGAACGTGGTTTTCACTCTCTTGTGCTGAAGGATTGGCTTTTCTTCTTTTTGCTTGATGGCGGCATCTTTTGGTTGATGCTGGCTCCATTCAAATGGCGCGATCCGCGCTGGGCGGTGACGGGGATTCTGCTTTTGGTCATGCCGTTCATTCAACTTGGCAACGGCCGCGATTTTGTGATGCGGGCTTCGATCGCGCCGCTGTTTTATTTGATGATGATGGTTGGCGAAACGATTTTTAAAAACACCACAGCCCGCGGTTTGCGATTTGCGTTTTATGTTCTGCTTTTCCTCGGCGCGTTGACTCCGCTTTACGAGATCAACCGCTCGGCTGTGCGGACCTACGAATATTATTTTGTGTTGGATGAAACCCAGCGCGCCCAACCGAACGTTGAACCTGCCACACATCTTGAAAAGGGTGGTGCGCCTGAGCTTGAGCATCCCAATGCCATCCTTGCCGATGATATTTACACGCTTACATTTATGCAGGATAAACTCTCGAAGAATTTCATTGCCAATGTCAGGCAGTCTTTGTATTATCGATACCTGTCGTCGCGTTGATCTGATACCTAAAAAAGGAAAATTCCCATGACCCAGCAATTCCCGTCCCTTCCGAACCCTCAGGCTTTTTATGCCGAGGTGTGGAATATTGTCTGTCTGATCCCGCGTGGCAAGGTTGCTTCGTATGGGCAGATCGCGAAAATGATCCGCCCGCCAGCAGGTGTGGACCCTGAAACCTACCTCGAATTTGGTGCTTTGTGGGTCAGCAACGCCATTGCGGCCAGCCCCAATGAAGTGCCGTGGCAGAGAGTGGTCAACTCGAAAGGTGAGATCACCGAGCGTGATGGGCTGGAAGCCAAGCGCCACAAACTTTTGCTTGAGGATGAAGGCGTTCCGTTTGGCATTAGAGGGCGTATTGACATGAAGAAATACGGCTGGAGTGGAAAGTCGAAATAGACGACAGGCCACGATCACTGGTCAACGGTTTACTGTCGAAAGGATAAACTCATGCCTTCCTTCTCCTCTCCCCCCAACCCACAAGCCTATTACGAACAGGTCTGGGCGATCACCCGCCTTATCCCGCGCGGAAAAGTCGCCACCTACGGGCAGATCGCCAAAATGATTCCGCCGCCCAATGGTGTGGAACTTGAAGCCTATGCCGCGTTCGCTCCGCGCTGGGTGGGCGGCGCGATGGCGAACTGCCCCGACGATGTGCCGTGGCAGCGCGTGATCAACTCGCAAGGTAAGATCAGCGAACGCCCCGGCGCGGAGAGGCAGCGTCCGCTGCTCGAAGCAGAAGGTGTGGTCTTCGACGCCAAAGGTAAAGTGGATTTGAAAAAGTTCGGCTGGAGCGGAAAAGACGAAAGCGACATCCCGCAACAAACGGCGATGTTCTAAATACAAATAAAAGAGGAAAGAAGAAAGAAATCCTCCACCACTTCTTTCCTCTTTCTTCATTCTTTTTCATCCTTCCTCATTCATCCTTCATCATTCAAATGTCCCTCCTCATCATCGGCGG
>DAOQID010000117.1:11056-12713 GCA_035339375.1 Anaerolineales bacterium
CTTGAAGCGGCGCATACTGACTCCGGCAAACTGCTCTTCATCACACTTGGCGCAGATGGCGCTTGCATCATTCAAGGCGATCACAAAACCTTCATCCCCTCCGTACCCACCACCGAGCTCGACCCCACTGGTGCGGGTGACACCTTCTGCGGCGCGACGCTGGCATATCTCGCGCAGGGAGCGCATCCCATCATGGCGGCACAGCACGCCGTTCCACTCGCCGCGCAGATGATCGCGCATGTTGGTCCCGCCGCGTTGTTGTTCAACGAACCCGCGCCTGAGATTCCAGCCAGCCCCAAAGCGCAGACGAACCCAACTCAGATTCAAAAAATTTCCAAAATGGTCGCCGCGCTTGACGAAGCCACGCCCTTCAACTTTATCAGCCCCGAGCTTCCGCCCGCGTATCACCCCAAGGCGCTCGATTATTTTTTCGCGGTCACGCTGCAGCAATTCAGTTTTTGGAACGAGCAGAACAACCGCTATCACACGCCGCTGATTGCGCCGCTTGGCGGAGTCAGCCAAAAGGGCGCATTCTATTTGTTCGACGCATACAGGCGTCGGCTTGAGTCTGACGCGGATTTTTGTTCCCCCGAGCGGCAGGCAAATTTGAGTCGCGCCGAGCTGCTCGAGATCTTCAAAGCGGATGATGGAACCGATCCCATGCCCGCGCTGGATTTGCATCTGGAAATGGCGAATGCTTACGGGCGGGATATGCTTGCGCTTCATCTCACGCCGGAAGCTGTGTTGCAAAAAGCCCGAGCCTCAGCCAACCCGTTAGCGACTCTCATCTCCATCCTCGACAAAATTGGCGGATACAAAGAAGACCCGCTCCGTAAAAAAAGCGGACTGCTCGCGCTCATCCTCAATCAACGCCCTGAAGCATTCCTGACCTTTGCCGCTGGCGAGCAAGTGGAACCAGTCATCGACTATCACCTCATGCGCTCATGCTTGCGTGTGGGTTTGGTGGATATTCTCGACGAAGATTTGAAAACCAGAATCACCAACCGTGAACTTGTCTCCCCCGCCGAAGAATGGGCGATCCGCCACACCGCCTACCGTGCCATTGAAGAGGTTGTGGCATTGTCTGGCAAATCCACCGGCGCCGTGGACTGGTTCTTCTTCGGCGCGCGCAAACGCTGCCCCGAAATGACCGAACCCGAATGCAGTTTGTGCCAGATCGATTCGGTCTGCGCCCACCGCAAGGAATTGTTTCAACCTGTGTTACGAACGACATTTTATTAATTGACCGTGGACAGCGAACGATAGACCATCATCCAAAAACTTTATCAAGGAGCCATACCATGCAATCCCCCGAAAAACCGACCAAATTTGGAACCATCTCTTTCATTCTTGCCATCGTCGTCGTTGTGTTGTGGTGCGTTTACTTCATCCTCTTTGCTGCAATGACCGAAGGCGGTGCAACCTTCGGCATGGATGGTGAAACTGCAGGTTATGCACTTGTTCTTGGCGGCGGCACAGTGATGGCAGTGCTGACCGTTTTGATCACCCTTGCGGGAATCATCCTCGGCATTCTCGCACTGCGCAAGCAAGACCCCAAACGCGGACTTGCCATCACCGGGCTTGTGCTCAACTTCTTATGCTTTGCGCCCTATTGTCTTTTGCTGTTGTTGATCGCCTTTGGCGGTATCTCCACTGC
>DAOQID010000118.1:0-3080 GCA_035339375.1 Anaerolineales bacterium
GGTTTTATTTTCCATCGCGGCAATAATAACAGAATCTTGAGGCGAGATACAAAAAATGGCTCACCCACGAAATAAACATTTCGGGGTGAGCCAGATCCATTTCAAGGACTCAGCTATGCAAGCAGGAATTTCCGCATTTCAGCATGGACCAGTTCCTCTTGAGCCATGAAGCAGTAATGATGCCCATCAGGGATCACCACAATTTGCGCCTGCGGGAACCTGCCTTGAAACTCATCCACCAGATATTTGAAAAAGGGCTCGATCACATCACGATGGAATTTTTCGTTGGCAGCTTTTTGCTCCTCGGTGTAATCATCGGTCAGTTTGCGTTTTCGCTTTCCATAAAAACTGAGGATCGGGATCTGAGCCTTCACCACTTTGGGAGCATAGTCTTTGATGAGGTTTTCAACCATCATTTTCTCAATGGAAACAGGCATTTTATCCACCACAATTCCTTCTTCGTTCACCACCACGGCATGAGCGAATTCCTCATCCCACACCGCGCTCCAGATTCTGGCGAACTCAGGCACTTCCCTTTTTACGTTGGCAATATATTCTTCGAGGGTACGCGGCGGAATGCTTTCCTCTCTTTTGATCTGCACATTCCTGAGCGGATGCTGTTCCATGACAACCCGTTCTTTCCTGCGGTCATCTAGTGCATCGAGATAGATCAACTTCTCCACTCGTTCGGGGTGGGTGGCTGCAAAATGAGTAAGCTCCACGCCAGCAATGGAATGTCCTGCGAATGCGGCTTTTTCAATCTGCAAGGCATCCATAAATTGACGGATGTCTTCCACAAGCGTATCGGCGTCGTACCCTGTTTCGGGGTAGTCCGAATCGCCATGTCCGCGACGGGTAAGGGCCAGAACACGAAACTGATCGGTGAAAAGCGGAGCAAATCCGCCGTAGATGTAAGCGGAACTTCCCATGCCTGTGAGGAAAATCAAGGTCGGGCCATTTCCGCCCCAATCCAGATAATGCAGGCGAATCCCGTTCACTTGAACAAAATCGCTTTTGCGAGTTGAAGTGATCAATTTTTCGCCTTTGCGCCCGCCATAAAACCTTCGATCTCTTCAAGCGTGGTCGGGATCGCCGCTGACAGGTTCTCGCAGCCATCGGCCGTGACAAGCACATTATCTTCAATGCGCAGACCGATCCCCCACTCACGGACATAGATACCTGCATCCACTGTGAAGATCATATCCCTGGCGATCGGCTCGTCGTATCCGCCTACATCATGGGTATCCAACCCTACATGATGGACCGCTCCATGCCAGACGTATTTACCGATATCGGCAATGTCATTCAGCAAGCCCAAAGCCTTGAGCCCATCGAAAGAGGCCTGTCTGCAAATCGGATTCAAGACCTGAAAAGAAACGCCTGGGCGAACCTCTGCCATGATGGCACGATTTGCCGCAAGAGCCACCTCGTAAATCTGCGCCTGCCGCTCACTGAAACGGCCGTTGGCAGGAAAAACGCGTGAGATATCTGTGCAGTACTCATCGTAGGCCGCTCCAACATCCGAGAGGATCAAATCACCGTCTGCGATGGCCGCCATGGGGTTGGAGTAATGCAGATAAAAGATCCGCTCGCCGCCTGCAAGAATGGACGGAAACGCCGTGCGGCGCTGCCCATGTGAGGCAAGTTCGGAATTAAATTCGGCTTCAAGTTCATATTCCATCACGCCAGGTTTGGAAATACGCATCAAACGACGGATTCCCGCCTCGGTAATGCTCATGGCCTTGCGAATGGCTTCGATCTCTTCGGGCGCCTTGATCTTTCGCATCTTCGCCAAAAGCGGATAGCTGTTCCTGATCACAACGTGAGGATGCCTATCCTGAATCCCTTTTGCAAACTCGCGTTCGATGTCAAACGAACGCTCTGAAGCGAGTGCATCGAAACACAACCAAAGAGCTGTGATATGTTGGAAGGAAAGAAGTTCATTCAATGCCCTGTTCAAATTGGCAATGTCTTCGATCCGCTCCACGCCGCTGAGTTGGTTGAGTTCAATTTCTGTAAACCGCCTGCCATGCCAGATCTCCTGTGCAAAATCGGGTTTGGCTGCAAACAAACGCTCTTGGACGATCCCGTTCTTCTTTTCAAGCAGTAATGCAGAACCCTCCTGCTTGACACCCGTTAAATACAGGAAGTTGCGGTTTGTAAAAAACGGGAAGTTCTCGTCGGCGGTTTTTCGAACGCTTTCGCCGCTAAAAAACAACATGACCTCGCCATCTGCCATGTGTGCAGATAGCTTGCGTCTGTTCTCGGTGTGAAAACTCTGGTTCATTTTTTCTCCATTTTGCCTTTTGGGCCTTCATAGTGGATTCATTTTTCGACGATCACCCTGCAAGGTGACAGAATCAAAAACCGCAGGGCGAGCTGCACCCTGCGGTTGGAAACTTAAAGCAAGCGAACAAGACAAGATCGCGGCTAGATTCCATTTGCGGGAGGTGCGCTCAGGACAAATTTCTTGAACAAGTTAATGGTTTTCATTTTCTTGCGTACCTCCTTTCCATGTTTGGTGGGATAACGAACTCGCTGATTGTATGCGAGCGGCCAGCTGATGTCAAGAACCCTGGTCAGCCTCCGCATTTTTTGATGCAGGCTGCAATGCCCATTGCATGTCAAAGCCCATAAAGACCATCAAGAAGATCTCTGCCACTTTGGCATAATACCCAATGGCTGCTGTGGTGGCAAACTGGAAGGTCTTGTCACCAAGGATGATCCACAAAATAATCGTCAACAGGGTGTAGGCAACAATGGCCCAATATGTCACGCGGCGGTTCTGTTGCAGGAACGGAATGGGTAAAAAATACGCCGCCAACAAAGCCAGAGACCCAAATCCGTTCAAAACGATCGGGTCGAACCATCCAAAGTAAGGGAAACACATAATGTGGAATACTGCCGTGGCCAGGCTGCTCACGATCACCCCATAATGCCAGTAATAAAGTCTCATTTTATAAAACTCCATGCGTCAGGTTTATGTATAGACGTATTTACATTAGGAGTCTTACTTTTTTACTATTTAAGCCTCACCATTCACTTGCAAATCGAAGAACCCACCCGTGGACGTATCAAAC
>DAOQID010000118.1:3180-12600 GCA_035339375.1 Anaerolineales bacterium
TTAAGCCTCACCATTCACTTGCAAATCGAAGAACCCACCCGTGGACGTATCAAACTTGAATTGAAAATAACAAGCACCTCCATCAGCCACGAAGGCGAATTGCTCCTTCCACCCGCTTCCTTCTCCACGCTGACATAAATAGTTGGCATAAATGACCTTCCTTCCGTCAAGGACAATGCCAACATATTGACGGTTGTACTCGTCAAGACGCTCCCAGATCAGAGTCGCTGTCATATAAAACGCGGACTTATTCTCCTGTAAATAGGCGGGTAACCCGCTCTCCAGGGCATGGATATCCGCTTCAGTGGGGGACCAATATTCAGCATCGGTGGTGAAGAGCCAATCGAGCATTTGGTCGGCTTGTGCCTTTTCTGCGGAAAATGCAACCCAATTTTCTCCTTCTGCGCTCAACGCAGGTTGTGATGTGCAGGCGGTGAGGCACAAGGCAAGGAAAAGAAAGATTGCTTTATTTTTGAACATGGGAATTCTCCTTGTCATGAAAACGACGGGGAGAGTTTATTGTTCCCGCTCCGCGTCTGACCCAGCGGATCAAATTCATGAGACCCCACATGAGCAACGTCATCACCAGCAAGGGGAGAAAAATGAACGAAGCCCAAAACATTTCATTTTGGGTGTACTCCCACCAGGAACAGGGAGCCTGCCCGTCTGTAAACCCGTAGCAAATCCCATTCCAGTTGATCGCCGCCGAGCCGATTCCTAAAATGGGAATCGCCAATGCAAAACACAGGCTCAACCCCAAAAAGATGCCGTTGATCATTCGAAGTGTTTTCATGAATTGATTATATTCCCCCGCCCTTTCAGAGACTCCCAAATGGATGCAATTGCCATCAAGTATCGGGGAGAGGCTGCCCCAGTACGCCGAATCAGATTTCGGTTAAGGTGCAGATGCGGTTTGTGTCCGCTTGTGTCTTTGGGTGAGGATCAGGTCAATCGCCAGAAAGAACAGCCAGATCCCATACAGCACAACATTGATCAGCACGCCAACTGGAAGAAGGACAAAAAGACCGATGCCCACGTAGGAATTGGTGGAGCTTTTGAGGAACCAGGTTTCGCCGTTTTTGAGCAGGGCGACTTCCAGATAATTGGCTTGTTCGGCAAAGGGGCAATTCTCGCTCACCATCATGCTGACTTCACCGGGAGGCGGCAGACTTTCGTACAGGTCTTCCATGATGGGGCCGCATGTTACGCTGGGATGCTGGGCTTCAGGTTCGCTTACTTTTTTCCACACGGGGTCGGGGTCGCTATAAAATTCATACAGCCCGCCGTTTTCGCCATCTGCAAGCACATCGCCATCGTCGCTCAAATACACATTGACAAGCGCTTCATCGGGCAGGGGAATTTGCATCCACTTGCGTTCCGTGGAAGGACGAATCGCAGCCAGATAGAAGAACGCGAACAAAACCACCGTAGCCGCAACGCCCAGCACAAAAAACAGGATGTTCATTGCCCGTATGAAATATCGCATCATAAATTGAATTATAGCCGTGACACTGTAAATTCACCTCCCACCAATGGCGGATGATGCCCGCCCCATGTTGTGCTATAAAGGCGCATACCCTTAATACTGGAGGCTCAAATGAAGAAACATTTATTCCTGCTTTTGATTCTACCCAGCCTGGCTTGTTCCCTTTTGACAGGCGGCGGCGGAAACGCTGACCCTGCCAACCCTCCCTCCGCCACACAGGAGGAAACGGTTGACCAGCAGCCGAACATCCCCGCCGCCACCCCGACTCCCTTCGACCCGTTGACTGGTTCTGGCAATTCGACCCGCACGGTCCTCACCTTTGATGAATTGATGTCGGGCGAATCTTCCAGCCCTGTGGATGATGCCGCCTTCGCCATCCCCGCCGATGCTGCACCGCCCACATTCACCTTTCAAGGCAAACTTGAATTGACCGACGAAGCGCAGGCAGGCGGATTCCAATCTCTGCGCGATGACTTTGGTTACTCCGCTGACCCCGCCTGGATGCACCTGCCCGAGATGAATTTTGAATTCGTTCAAAGCGGCAGCCATTTGATCCCCGTGGACCAAAGCCTTGTGTACTCCAATCAACCCACCTGGAATTACATGGTGGCCCCTGGCCGCGCATGGAATGAATCAGGTGACCAGGGTTTTTCGCGGGCGTCTTTTCCATTTGCCCTCATCGAGCGGAATCAGAATTGCGTCCACAACGGCGTGATGACCTTCCTTTTCAACGACACGACCATTTCAAATGTCCGCTATCAAGTGACTCAGGAAACCTGCATGTATTTCAAGTTTGACATGTGGGGGCAGCTCAAAGCCGCTTACACCCCGTCACAAGTTGCAAATGCCGAAGCAGTCACCGCCGCGCATTTCGACTGGCTCAAGAATCAATTGCCCACCAAACCCATGAGCGCGCTTGCTTCTGACTACCCCAACGCAAAGGTCAATGAAACCTTCATGTCATCGGGCACCACGCCCGAACATACCACCGTCTTTGGTGTGTTCTACAACGGCGTGAACTACATTTCCAACTGCAACACCCGCCACGGACAATATGCCTATTGTTCCGAAATGCGCCTGCCATCCTATTCCACCGCCAAATCGGTGCTGGCAGGCATGGCTTACATGCGCCTCGGTCAACTGTACGATGAGAACGTCGGTGACATCCTCGTCAAAGAATATCTCCCCGAAGCCACCAACTGGGATTCGATCACCCTCGAACACACACTCGATATGGCCACTGGCCGTTACGAAGCCCCCACCTACATGACCGATGAAGATTTCTCGGCCATCTCCACCAATTTCCTCGTTGCAGAAAAATACGACGACAAATTGAAATACGCGCTCAGTTTCCCAGCCAGCGGTAAACCTGGCGAGCAATGGGTCTATCAATCCACGGCCACCTTCGTCGCCACCCAAACCATGTATGCCTATCTGCGCCAACAAGCAGGCGGTGATGCCGATCTCTTTGACATGCTCGTACAGGATATCTTCATTCCACTGCATCTCAGCACAGGCACTCTCTCTTCTCTGCGCACCGATAACAGCCCCACAGGCAGGGCCTTTGGCAGTCACGGCATGTTTTACACACAGGACGATATCGCCAAGATCGCCGCTTTTCTCAACTCGCAATCGGGCCAGATCAACGGCGAACAGATCCTGCATCCAGACCTGCTCGCTGCCACCATGCAGCGCGATTCCTCCGACCACGGGTTAAGTACAGGGTCTGAACTTTACAACAACAGCTTCTGGGCAAAAGAATATCGTTCCCCCTGCCAATTTTATGTCCCATTCATGTGGGGCTATGGCGGCATCAGCGTTGCCATGCTCCCCAACGGCGCCACCTACTACGCCTTCAGCGATAACGGCGAATTCACCTTCGATGGCGCGGTCAACGAACTTTCCAAACTCTCTTCTGTCTGCCCCTAATTCTTTTTGAGGATGTCTGCCCCGCAGGCATCCTCAACCCTTCGGCATTATCCGTCCCACGGAGCCACTCCCCGCCCGCGCCCGCTTCGCAACGACCCGAAAACGGGTTCAGCCAATTCAGGCAGAATCTCCGCTGTAGCAGCCAGCAGCCCAAAACACCCTGCGATCATCATATCGCCAAACGGCACAGCAAAATACGGGCGCAGATGTTCCGCAGGATGAGGGATGCCCGATGAAGGATGAAAAAGGGAACGCCTTGGCCCTGTCACCACTACATCGAAATCATCCTTCCCAAATTCAAACCGACTCTGCGAATACATCAACGCGCCGTGACCCATGTCATTGAACACATCTTCATGCTTGAGCGAGCCATCGGCCAAAGCACGCAAAAGTGACTCGAGCTTCGGCAGGTCAATTTCACCTGTGTGATGCTCAAAAACGCCCTCGATTCCCATTTCACCCAAACGAAACGCCAGCGTGTGGAAATTCCCCACATTGCAAACGATCTTGCTTTTGCGCTGCGCCACGGCAGGGTCAAAATCCGCGCCCAACACAGCGGCGGGGGCCGTATCCATCACCACCAGCGGACAGGGCAGCCCGTGCGCCGAATCCGCCACCGATTGCAGGCGGGTCATGATCCTGGGAATATCGGAAGAAAGAAAGGCAAAAGAGGAGAGGGCGTTCTTTGCGCGGATCCGCTCATTGAGATAATCGAACCTGAACTGCCTGTCCGAGACTCCCGCAGGCGCATTGCCATGATCGAAAACAGCCACAGCAATTGCCGATAGATCACTCAGTGAAACACCGTAATCAGCAAATGTTTTTGAAATCAACCCAAAATCAAAATCTCTCAACTCCAAGCTTTCAACCTTCCCCCTTAAACCATCCACCTCATCCTCCGAAACGATCTTGATCCCCAATTTCTCCACCTTGTCCAACTCATCATTCAATGTCGTTGCAGCATCGGGCGTCATGTACACAGGGATGCCCGCACGCGCCATTTCTTCGATAGCCCATGCCGAGGGGCCGCCGCCCATTTGATATCCGCTGAGCAGGATCGGGGTCCGCGTGTGAAGCGCCTGTTTGAGACGGCGGTGAACCATCATGGTCGGAGATGGCAAAACGAGTTTGAATCCGTTCTCGATATCGAGATTCGAATCGTAAAGAAAAATATCCTGCGTGCCTGTGCCAATATCCACGGATAGAATCTTCATGCCGCCTCACTCAGGGTAAATTAGATTTCGATCCCAAGCCATTGACGAATGAAATAGCCAATGACAAACGAGAACGCCGCCACACTTAAACTCAGCCCAGCCATTTCCACAAAGCGCTCGCGGAACGATTCGCCTTTGGCAACCGAGATGTAATAGTTGAACACGGCAATGATGACCACCGCGGTGGTAAGCGCCATGACCAGATCGAGGTAATAGTTTTCGAAAAGGAGATACGGCAAAATGAGCAGGGTCACGGTGATGATGTAGGCAATGCCCGTATAAACCGCAGCACGGACGGGGTGCTTGTTTGTCTCTTCTGAACGGGTGGATAGATATTCACTGGCTGCCATTGAAAGCGAAGCGGCAATGCCTGTGATGAGGCCTGAAAGGGCGATCAACTTCACATTTTGCAGGGCGAGCGTGAGCCCGGCCAGGGCGCCGGTCAACTCCACCAGCGCATCATTCAGGCCGAGGACCACCGAGCCTGCATATTGCAGGCGTTCTTCATCGAGCATTTCAATGAGTTGATGTTCGTGCTTGTCTTCTTCATCCTGATATTTGGTTGCTTCAGGAATAACCTTGGAAACAGCTTCATAGTTGGCCTGCGCCTTTTCCTCGCCCATTTCCATGAGTTTTACGCCGAAGGTGAAACCGAACAGAATACTGACAAGATAATAAAACCAGACGAAGAACCAGCGCGGTTGAACTTCTTCGTTCGTATATTCCTTCCAGCCGTTGTAATGACGCAGTTCGTCTTCGGCGATCTGGTCAAAGATCTTTGCATTCCCCTCGGATTTGATGCGTTTGGCAAGTCGTTTGTAAATATGATATTCCGTGATCTCGGTCTGCTGAAACAGAATGATCTTTTGGCGAATGTCTTCGCTTAATGGCTGCATAAAAATACTCCTTGTGGAAAATTCTGTTTTCAATTGTAAGCGATTTAAGAAATCAAAAAGGATGCGTCAAACGGCGCATCCTTTTGTTTGTGAATTTCGTTATGCCTTTTGCAGGACAAAATACCAATACCGTCGGTTTTCAAGATGAGGCAGGGTTTCCGACTCATCCGGTGACACCCCTGCAAAATGATAGAACTGCTTTCTCAAAATGGCAGGGACATATCGATCCACCAGGGCAACCCGCCGTGCACGGTCCAACTCCATGGCTTTCAGGACGTTGTCGGTGATGTCTTCTTCCTTGATAAGTTTCAAACCCATGTTTTTCAGCTGCGCGTGCCAGATCGCGACCTTTTCTTCATAACGCAGGTCGGTATAGAGAAAATATCCGTTTGGTTTCAACACCCGCCGCACATGTTCAAAAAATTTTGAGATATTGGGATAATACAACGAAGCTTCAACATTGACGACAACATCGAAGGAGTTATCCGGAAAGGTCAACGCTTCGGCATTTCCGTGGTGGAATTTGAGTCCATCCAACTTATATTGTCTTCGGCAGAAGTCAACAGCACGTGTGGAAAAATCCACCCCGGTGTAGGAGCGCGGCTTGAAGTGGCGCATGATAAAGTGCGCGCCTCCGCCCCGCCCGGAGCTGACCTCCAACGCATCGGCATTTTTCCAGTCGATATGCCTTGCCACATGATGATAGAGTTGCAGCGGGTATCGGTGAATTTCCTCTTCCTTGGGAAGCGCAACCGGTTCATACGCATGTGAATGGGGAGCATAGCCAAAGTTCATGAAAATGGCGTTCTTGTCCCTATCCAGGGTGGAGATCAGTTCGTACTGTATGCGCGTGAGCCAGCTCTTGGCTTTTGGAAAACGATGAAATAACAGTTTATTCAGCATTGCTCCTCCTTGGGCGGTTATAAAGAACATCCAGCAGGTCTATGCTGGATGTTCTTTTGTGCGGGGTTGCCGCGTATTATAACCCTGTAATTTCGTGCAGGTGGTGCCCGTTTTAAAGAGCAGCCCAGGGAGGGGGATTCTTATTTCAACGTTTCGTAATTCTCAGGCAGCCAACAGCAGAGGACCAATTCGCGAGCCGCTTTGACCTCGTCCATTCTACCGAACGGGGTATTGTGCGGAGCGTGGTGCAGCAGATCGGGCTGGAATTTGGCCTCTTCTGCGATGGCGATGAGCGCATCGGCAAAACGATCGAGGGTGTCTTTGTTTTCGGTTTCGGTCGGCTCGATCATCAACGCTTCATGGACGATGAGCGGGAAGTAATTCGTCGGCGGGTGGAATTTGTAATCCATCAGGCGTTTCGAGATGTCCAACGCGCGGATATCACTGCCTTCGAACTGTCCTTCCATGACGAATTCATGCATACAGATCCGATCGTACGGAATCTTGTAGGTATCGCGCAGGCGGGCTTGCAGGTAATTGGCATTGAGCACCGCGTATTGCGAAACATCCTTCAACCCATCGGGGCCGTGCATGGCAATATAGGTGTAAGCGCGGACAAGTCCACCGCCGAAATGACCGTGGAAAGCCTTCATGCGTCCAATGCTGTGTTTGGGTGTGACAAAGCCGTACAGCGGTTCAAGGTCGTCATCGCCTTCTTCGATGATTCCGACGAGCGGGGAAGGCAGATAATCAACCAGGCGCTGGCTTACACCGACCGGGCCTGAGCCTGGTCCACCGCCGCCGTGCGGCACCGAGAAGGTCTTGTGCAGGTTGAAATGCATCACATCGAAGCCGAGGTCACCGGGACGGACAATGCCGAGCAGGGCGTTCAGGTTTGCCCCATCGCCATACATCAGGCCGCCACAATCCTTCACCATCTTCACAACCTGTTCGATATTCTCATCGAACATGCCGAGGGTGTTGGGGTTGGTGAGCATCATCCCTACGACGGTATCGTCGCAGGCGGCTTCGAGGGCTTTGAGGTCCACATTGCCGCGCGAATCAGACGGGATGGTGACCACGCTCATACCCAACATGCCAACGGATGCAGGGTTTGTGCCATGCGCGGCATCGGGGATGAGCATTTTGGTGCGTTTGGTATCGTTGCGCGCCTTGTGATAAGCCGCCATCATCAACACGCCGGTGAATTCTCCGTGCGCGCCTGCGGCAGGTTGAAGGGTGACGCCAGCAAATCCGCTGATCTCTTTGAGCCATTCCTGCATTTCGAACATCAATGCGAGGTTGCCTTGTACAGTTTCGATGGGCTGCAAAGGATGCGTAAACAGAAAGCCCGGCAAACGGCAGGTATCTTCATTGATCTTCGGGTTGTATTTCATGGTGCAGGAACCCAAAGGATAAAAGCCATCGTCCACGCTGTAGTTGAATTTGCTAAGCCGCATATAGTGGCGGACAACATCCACTTCGGCGAGTTCGGGCAGGGGCAGGTCAGAGCGCAGTAAATGATTGGGAGGCAGGGCAGTTTCGGGTACGTCTGAAGCGGGCATGGTTACGCCGAGTCGCCCTGGGGAGGATAGTTCAAAGATGGTAGGTTCAACAACGGTAGCCATTATTCCATCTCCTTTAAGACTTCCACGAGGGTGTCAATTTCCTGTTTGCTGTTCATTTCGGTGACGGCAACCAGAAGGTGATTCTTGAGCGAGGGATAATCTTTGCCGAGATCGTAGCCGCCGAAGATGCCGTTATCTAGCAGGTAATCGTTGACTTCGCTGGCAGGTTTCGGACAACACAAAACAAACTCATGGAAGAACGGTTCGGTGAAGCACAGACCAAAACCGTCGATCTTGCTCAGTTCGCTCGCGGCGTAGTGGGCTTTTTGATAGCAAAGATTTGCAACCTGCTGCAAGCCGGTCTTGCCAAGCGTGGACATGTAAACGGCGGACGCGAGTGCAAGCAAACCTTGATTGGTGCAGATGTTGGAAGTGGCACGCTCGCGTTTGATGTGTTGTTCGCGCGCGGTGAGGGTGAGCACGTAGGAGCGTTGTCCACGGGCATCCACGGTTTCACCGATCAGGCGGCCAGCCATTTTGTGAACGTATGATTTTTTGGTGGTGAAAAAGCCGAGGTAGGGTCCGCCAAACCAAAGCGGAATGCCGAACGGCTGCGCTTCACCAACCACAATATCCGCGCCCATGGAGGCAGGGGTCTTGAGCATGAGCAATGCGGTTGGATTCGCAACGATGCAAACGAGTGCGCCTTTGGCGTGCGCGTCTTCGATCAATTTTGTGTAATCGTGGATGCGGCCAAAGAAATCGGGATATTGCACCACGACGAGCATGGTCTTGTCATCCACGAGCGACATCAACTCCTCGGGGCCAGCTTCGAGGTCGGCTGCTACGTCGTCCCCGGCTTCTTCCAGGCCCATACCTTGTGAATACGTGCGGATGACTTCGCGGTATTGCGGGTGTACGGTGGGCGACATGACGATCTTTTTACGCTTGCCACGGAATTGAGCATACGCCAAATTGACAGCTTCCGCGGTGGCGGTGGCGCCGTCATAATGCGAGGCATTCGACACTTCCATGCCAGTGAGGTTGGTCATCAGCGATTGATATTCAAAAATCGCCTGCAGGGTGCCTTGTGAAATTTCAGGCTGGTATGGAGTATAGGCGGTATAGAATTCGCCGCGTCGCAGCATGTGATCCACAACAGAAGGGACATAATGATTGTATGCACCTGCGCCGAGGAAGGAGATCATATGCTCGCGTACATTTTCATTGGTCTGCGCCATTTCACTGAGCAGCGTGGCAGCTTCCATTTCAGTGAGCGCGGGGGGCAGATCCAACTCTGGGAAACGATGTTTTTGCGGAATGGCTTCGAACAAATCATCCAGTGATTTGACGCCGACCGTTTTGAGCATCGCATCCCGTTCTTTGGGGGAAATTGGGATGTAGGTCATGGTGCCTCTTTATGC
>DAOQID010000119.1:0-12216 GCA_035339375.1 Anaerolineales bacterium
CAGTTGATTGGCTGGAAAGAAAATGGTGTAAATGGAAGTTTGTGAGTTGAAGGTTTGAAAAATCAATCTTCTTTCTTCTTACTTCTTTCTTTTCTACCTCTGCAGCGCCAACCCAATCCAAAACAACAAACTAAACATAAATGCCGCCTGCCCTGTACTCGCAAGCGCAGCGTTAAGCGGACGTCCTTTTTGGGTAAAGACCGTGCGAATGGCGCGGAAGGCAATTGGAAACGAAGCCCATGCCATTAAAGACAACCACGGAATCAACCCAAACCACGCCGCAACAGGCAAAATCAAATAAGCCGTAAAGATACAGGTCAAATATTCAGCCTTTGCGAATTGTTCGCCGAACATCACCGCCAGCGTATACTTGCCAGCCTTGCGGTCATTTTCAAGGTCGCGCAGATTATTGACCACCAAAATCGCAGTGATGATCAGCCCTGGTGGAAGTGTCATCCACCACGCAGCAGAAGAGACATCGCCAGCCTGCACGTAGTAAGTCCCTGCCACCGAAGCAAGACCAAAAAAGATAAAGACAAAAACGTCGCCCAACCCGTAGTAACCAAGCGGAAACGGCCCGCCTGTGTAAGCGATGGCGGAAATGATCGCAGCAATACCAATGGCAAGGATGACCCAACCGCCAAGCCAGATAAGGTAAAGCCCCATCAACGCCGAAAGTACAAAGACAACCGCCATTCCCAACTTCACCTGTGACGATGTCAGCAAGCCAGCTTGAGTCACACGCGTGGGGCCAAGCCGTTCAGGGGTATCTGTACCGCGCTCAAAATCAAAAACATCGTTTGCAAGGTTGCTGCCGATCTGTAAAAGCAGGGCGGCGAATAAACAAACCAGCGTGGCATCAAGCCGAAAAAATCCGTCATGCCACGCAAGCGCGCCGCCCATCACCACACCAGCCGCCGCCGCAGGCAGTGTGCGTGGACGGATCGCCAATCCCCAGGCCTGCCAATTAAATGTTTGCTCGGTCAAAGTTTGCTCCAGTAAGTTTGATGGCGGGCAGTATAACTTATAATTGCGCAAATTATTTTCAGGAGATTTCATGACCCAACTTACAGGACGCGAACGCGCCGCCTACGTCCAAAACATGTTCACGCAGATCGCCAAACGCTACGATCTGATGAATCGACTGATGACTGGCGGGCAGGATATCCGCTGGCGCAAGATGGTCATCAAACTTACACGGATGACGAACACCGCTTCCTTGCTGGACCTGGGAACTGGTACAGGCGATCTGGCACGCGAAGCCCTGACGCAGTTTCCACAAGCCCGCATCACCGCTTCAGATTTCACCCTCGAAATGATGCGCGTCGGCAAAAAGAACGGCCCTCTGAATTTTTCCACAGCCGACGCGCTGCACCTGCCCTTCAACAGCACCACATTCGATGCGGTCATTTCGGGCTTTCTCATGCGCAATGTCATCAATCTGGATAAAGCCATCGAGGAACAATATCGCGTGCTGAAAAATGGCGGACGAATCGTCATTCTAGACACCACCCGCCCGAAGAAAAATATCCTCTCCCCATTCATCTGGATCCATATGCACATCATCATCCCCACCCTGGGCGGGTTACTGACAGGGGTTAGGGAAGCGTACCGCTATCTGCCTGAAACCACAGAAGGTTTTGTCACTGCCGAAGACATGGCGTCGAGAATGTCAAAAGCGGGGTTCCAAAATGTCAATTTCAAAAGATTGATGTTCGGAACGATCGCAATCCACTGGGCAGAAAAATAAAAAAGGTGGAAAGTAGAAAGCGGAAGACACAATCCCGCATTTCACTTTCCACCTTTCATTTTCTACTTACCCGTCTTTTGCGCGTTGGAACTGTTCCCGTCCACCCAGCCGCACTTGTAACAGATAAAACGCCAGCATGGCGATCAAACACAGCACAATACTGATGTACCAGACATAGTTTGGATTCATATTGTCGAAGATCAACCCTGCCGCCCAGGGGCCGATCATCGAAGGCACCATCCAGGTCAGGCCAAAGACCGCCATGTAACGGGCGCGCATCTCCTCGGGCGCAAAGGATGCAGCCAGCACATTGCTGGTGGGCATACCGACCATCTCTCCAATGGTAATGATGACCATTGCCAGAATAAACAACGGAATGGTGGAAACAAATCCGTACATACCAAAGCCGATCATATAAAAGAAAGTAGCGGTTGCCATCATCAAAAACGGCGGATATTTCTTGATGATGCTCGTCACCCAAAACTGGAAGATCACCACCGTCACAGCGCTTGAAGACATCACCAATCCATAAAACCGCGGATTGACGTTATGAACATCGCGCAGATACACCGAAAGCGAACTGTACATCTGCTGATACACCAGGATCATCAAGATGGATGCAAAGATGAAAGCCAGAAACGGACGATCAAAGAGCGCCACACGATATCCGCCGATGGTCTGCGCCAGCGTTTCGTGCTCGGTTTTCTCTTTGGGTTGAGGCTTGGTCTCGGGAATCAAACGGAAGACCAGCACTGCGGTAATACTGCTGATGACCGCATCGCTCAAAAACAGGTAAAGGAAATTATAGGCAGCCAGAAATCCACCGATGGTGGGGCCGATGATCCACGCGAAGTTGGAGATCACGCGCATGATGCCGAAGCCCTCAGCCCTTTGTTCGGCGGGAAGGATATCCGCGATCATGGCATTGTGAGCAGGATGCGCAGCGCTGCCCATCAGCCCAACAAATACCGACAAGCCGTAAAACATATAGAACTGGTTCACGAACCCAAGCGTGAGTCCGCTAAAGGCACTAACGATCAATCCGAAAAGGATGATGCCCCGGCGCCCAAAACGGTCAGCCATGGCACCGCCAATGGTGCTGCCGATCAACCCTGCCACCGAATTCGTAGCGAGGATGATACCCGCCTCGGTCATGCCCACACCAAACTTCTGGGTGACATATAAAGCAAAGAACGGCATGAGCAAAGTATTGCCAATCACATCAATAAAATGAGTCCCTGCCACCACCCAGAACGTGCGTGGAAAGCGGTGAAAGGTAAGGGATAACTTGTTAAACATTTTTCTCCTATAACATATTTGGACATATGACTGCCTGCAAAACAACGGCGGTCATGTGTGTTATTCGTAGGCAAGCACTTCGCGAACCGTTAATCGGGAAGCCGTACGTGCCGGGATGAAACTAGCCAGAACACTCAAAAGGATGACGATAACCAACCACAACCAAAGCCCGGGGAGTGAATAGGAATAGGTCAATGGCACGCCCATCACCGCCTGACCGAGAGCCTGGTTCAAACCCCTGCTCATGGGGATGGCGACCGCCGCGCCCATCGCCCAACTCATCAAACCGATGATGATTCCTTCGAGAATAAAAACGGACGCCACACTACGATTTGGCGCCCCAATGGCGCGCAATACACCGATCTCGCGGGTGCGCTCCAAAACATTGATACTCATTGTTCCCATCAGCCCCAACCCGCCGACCAAAGCCAGCAGGATCGCCATCAACAACAAAAGGGCAACGATCGAATCAAAAGAAGCCTCGGCATCACGCCGCTCTGTGTTGATGGTGGTCGCCAGTCCTATCTCAACGCCGACACGGTTAAAACGTTCTTCCAGCGTACGAGTTACGGCATCCACATAGGCAGCGTCATGTTGTTGTGTGGCAACCATCACCGCATCTGCCTGGCCGATGCGGTTGGTGATCTTCGTGATGTAATCATAATTGACGTACATGATCGGAAGGAACGCCATGCCCTTGAATGTTCCCACGATCTTGAACACGTGTTCATCACCGTCAATCTTCAGCACAATGTCGCCGCCGAGTTCGAGTTCTGGTTCATCGTTCAGAAGCGCAGAAGGGACGACCACTGCATTCTCGTCACCTGGAGCAAGCCACCTGCCTTCCGCAAGGGAAGGTGAAACGATCAAACTATCCGGGCGAACAGTGGGGGCGAACATGTAGATCATGCCGCTTTCACTTCCATCCCTGCGGATCATCCGCGTTGGGAGTTGGATCCACACATCGGTTTGGGTCACACCGGGAATGCTTTCCGCCTCACGCTGGACCTTATCGGCGCGATAACTTCGATCCAAGGCGAACATCGTATCACAGTTGAACCACTTGATCATATCCTCAACAGTGCTGGATAACGAAGCACGGACGTTGAACACACTGATAAAGGTTGCGGACCCCAGCGTGAGCGTAATCAGAGTTAACGTCAACCTGCCCTTGTTGCGGAAGGTATTCCGCACCGAAAGCAAGATCGAGCGGATGGATAACATCCGAGCAAACCATAAATTTGCACCGGAAAGCAATTGATCAATCCAATTTTTACCGAAGCGTCCCCTGCCCATGGTGTAGCTGCTCATCGCCTCCGCCGCGCTGATTCGCAGGTTGGAGAGGAACGGCACGAGGGAGGCAAGGACCGGCAGGATCAATCCGACAGCGGCTTGGATCAGATATGTTTGAGGCGGCACATCCATCGAATAAAGATCGAAATTAAAGAACACCGCCAGAACAGAACTGAGTTCCCGTGCGCCATACATCCCAAACGGAATGGCGATCAGCAACGCCAGCACACCATAGGAAAATACCATCACCAGATACATCCCCAGAATTTGAAGCGTGCCGCCACCAACCGCTTTCATCACACCGATCTGCCGCTTTTGCTGGGTAAGCAAAGCAGACACGGTGTTGACCACAAGGAAGATGCTCAGAAAGAGAGACAATACACCAAGCAGCCCCATCAACAGAAGAATGCCCTGCAAAACATCATTCATCGGGAGTTGACCTGGCTCCGCGGTCATACTCAACGGAATGGTGTAGCCAGAATTTTCGGCCTTGTCCTTGACGCGATTGACCACCTGTTGTGCCCAATCCTTGTCTTCAGGGTTTACTGCGATCACATGCAATTCGTTAAAACCATAGGATTCGCCGAACCATTCCAATGTATCAAAGGTGATGTAACCGTACGGTGTGCCGTCGATCTGCGCAGGGAGTTGGGCAGGGTCATATGCCAACCCTGCAATGCGAATTCTGCGCTCGACATCGTTCGGAAACCTGATCAGGATCACGTCACCAACCTGTGCTTCGATGACAGAGAGCGCCGCGCGTTCGATCAGAATCTCACGCTCGGGCGGGGGCCAGGCCCCGCTCTGTGAGGTGACCTTGTTCACGCGGATATCGTCATAATCGGCAAACACAAAGATGGTGAGGTTTTTCCACTCGCCTGATTTTGTCTGCATGCGGACGGAGACACTCCTGCGTGCGTCGGCTTCCTGCACATCATCCATCTTGCGGACAGACTCGATGAAATCCTCACCGAACAGCTCGATCGTGCGCACGGTTCCACTGGACGGGTAGATGGTTGCAAAACTTTCCGCCAATCCATCCGCCAGAATTGTACGTGCGCTAAGAATGATCCCCAATGCAAAAAGCCCAACCGACATGGACAGCACGATCAAAAGCGTGCGCGTCTTGTTGCCAAATAAATCGTTGATAACCTTGTACCAGCGCGCCCTTAGCATGGAGATTCTCCTTTAAACAATTTCACCATCAGACAAGGTGATCACCCGTGAACCGAATTTGGCAATATCCTTGTCATGCGTAACGAGAAAAACGGTCCCGCCTTCCTGAACCAACCCTGCAAAGATATCAACGACTGCGTTCGCTGTTGCAGAGTCAAGGCTGCCGGTGGGTTCATCTGCAACAAGGATGGCAGGGTCATTGGCCATGGCGCGGGCAATCGCCAGCCGTTGTTGCTGCCCGCCTGATAATGCGGTCGGGAGTTTCCTGGCATGATCGGCGATCCCCACCTGTTCGAGTAAGTGGTAAGCACGCTTGCCCTGTTCCCAACGGGAATAGCGCCTGGCAAAATCCATCGGCAGCATCACGTTTTGCAAAACGGTCAAAGTAGGCAGAAGTTCAAACGTTTGAAAGATCACACCCATTGTCCTGCCCCGAAGCCTTGCGGCTTTTTCAGGGCCAAACCTGTGTAACGGCTCACCATTGACCCAGATCTCCCCTGAAGTGGAGCGATCCAACCCTGTAAGCATATTGACCAGGGTGGTCTTGCCACTTCCTGATTTTCCAGTGACCACCAAAAACTCGCCCTGAAAGACCTGCAGGTCAATGCCGTTCAAAGCAGTAACGGAACCTGCCAGGCTTTCATAGACCTTAACCACGGAGCGCAACTCGATCAATGGCTTATCGGTTGACGAATTCATCTTGAATCCTCCCATCCACCAGGCGGATCGTGCGCTGGGCGCGGACGGCAAGCTCGTTGTCGTGCGTGACCATGAGAATGGCCTTGCCAGTGCCTGCAAGATTTTCAAAAAGTTGAAACACCATCTCCGTGGACTTTGAATCAAGATTGCCTGTTGGCTCATCGGCAGTGAGCAGGACGGGATCGTTCGCCAATGCGCGTGCGATCGCCACACATTGCTGCTGCCCGCCGGAAAGCGAGCCCGGCAGGCGGTGGGCATAATCTGCCATGCCGACCAATTCAAGCAATTGCATGGCCCGTTCCGGGCGTTCGAGCCGCGGATAGTGCTTCCCATAATCCATGGCCAGCAAAATATTTTCCACAGCCGTCAATGTGGGCAGAAGTTGAAAGAATTGGAAGATGACACCGACCGAACGACCACGCCAGATGGCGATCTGCTCCTCGTTCAAGGTATGTACCGGGGTACGGTCAACGATGACTTCACCTGAACTGGGCCTGTCAATGCCAGTAATGACATTGATCAGCGTGGATTTGCCGCTGCCCGATTTCCCAATGATCGAAACAAAAGCGCCCGACTCGACGCGCAAGTCCACGCCTTTGAGCGCGGTGAATGTCCCTGCCGAGCCGTGGTAGGTTTTAACGACCTCCCGCAAAAGGACCAGATCGGAGTCGGGAGGGTTGACTGGGGTGTTTTTGGGATGCAGATCAACTTCCAGCATGATGTTTTCCTAACTGGTTCCCGGTGTAACACTCGCCCAATTGCCACCCTTGGCGGTATTGCCTGCACTGGGAACATTTTTTTATTTGACCTCTTGCATACGTTGCAAGGAATATCTTTGAAAAGCCATTTTGAACCACGGAGTTTTTTTATTTTTTTTCTCTGCGTCTCCGTGACTCAGTGGTTAATCTTTCAGGCTTTTGCGTGAAGTCTATTAAACCTCTGGCAGGAGTTTAGACCACATGGCTCAGTGTTTCAAAATGATCTACCCATACACCTGCGGATTTACGCAATGGGTCAGGCGTTCGCCCCTCAGCCCGGCGATCAGGTTCTGAGCGGCAAGCAGTGACATCATGTCGCGGGTTTTTTGGCTGGCACTTCCGAGATGCGGCACAATAATGCAGTTCTCCAATTCCAAAAGCGGACAATCCATCGGCAGTGGTTCGGGGTCGGTGACATCGAGTGCGGCGGCGAATATGCGTTTGGATTTGAGCGCATCGTACAAGGCGGTTTGGTCAAGGACGCCCCCGCGGGCAGTGTTGACCAAAATCGCATTCGGTTTCATTTTCGCCAAAAATTCAGCATTCACCAGATGCCGTGTCTCAGCTTTGAGCGGCACATTGATCGAGACAAAATCGGATTCGCGCAAAAGGGTGTCCAGATCCACAGGTTTTGCGCCATAGGCAGGCTGTGCATTTGGGCTGTGATAAAGAACCCGCAGATCGAATCCCTGCGCCCGTTTGGCAATCGCCTGACCGATCCTGCCAAAACCGACAATGCCAAGTGTAGCACCGACCAGATCGGCACCAAGCAAAAGACTCGGCTGCCATGTGACCCACTTGCCTGCCCGCAAAAACCGCTCTGCCTCGGTGACGCGGCGGGCAGCCGCCAACAACAAAGCAAAAGCCTGATCTGCCGTGGCATCGGTGAGCACACCGGGCGTATTGCCCACAGGAATTCCACGCGCCGTGGCAGCAGCCACATCAATATGGTCCACGCCGACCGACATGCTGCTGATAACCTTCAACTGCGGACCAGCCGCGTCCATGAGTTCACCGTCTATTTTTTCTGTGAGCAGGCAAAGCAGACCATCCACGCCGCGCACATGCGCAAGGAGTTGTTCACGGGTGGGCGGCATTTCGTCAGCCCATGCCACGGGGAGAAAATGCTCCCTGACCAGATTCAAGCCAGGGCTGGGAATGACGCGGGTGATAAAAATTTTCGGCTGATTCATGCCTCCGAGTATAATCCGTACCATGTCAAAAATAAAACAACCAAATTCACGTCACTGCTTCATTTGCGGATTGGAAAATCCAGTTGGTTTGCATTTGCACATGTACGAAGTGGAACCAGGCGTTATTGAAACGCAGTACATCGCGCCCGATCATTTTCAAGGTTACCCGGGCGTGCTGCACGGCGGCATTGTGGCCGCATTGATCGATGAGATCTCAGGACGCGCGCAAATGGGCAGCGACCCTGCCAATCCGCGCTTCATGTTTACGGGAAAGCTTGAAGTGAAGTATCGCAAGAATGTGCCGATCAACAAGCTATTGAAGATCGTCGGCAAAGCGGGCAAAAGCAAACGAAACATCGCCGAAGCATGGGCGGGGATTTACGACGCCGAAACGAACGAACTGCTCGCCGAAGGTTCGACGGTTTCAGTGGATGTACCGAAGGACCAGTTCGAAGTTTCAAAACTCGAAGAATTGGGCTGGAAGGTTTACCCCGATTAATCTTCGTGGAAAATATTTTGATCATCCTCACATATCTGGCTGTGGGCGCTTCGGCCATTTCGGGTGCGCTCGAAGCGCGCAAACATGAAATGGACATCGTCGGGGCCACCACCATTGCGTTTGTCACAGCGTTCGGCGGCGGGACGATTCGCGACCTGCTGCTGGGACGCACACCCGTTTTTTGGGTCATTGACCCATGGCTGACCGTGGTCACGTTTTTAGTGGGGGCAATTGCGTTTTACCGCCTCGATAGAATTTCAAACCGACTGCTCATCATTGCTGATGCGATCGGGCTTGGTTTGTTCAGCATTCTCGGGGCAACGTACACCCTGCAGCTTGAGCTTTCACCCATTGTGGCAGTGTTGATGGGCGTGGTCACTGGCATGTTCGGCGGCGTATTGCGCGACCTGCTTTGCAACCGCATCCCAAATGTGTTCCGTCAAAGTACAGAGTTGTATGCCACCTGCTCCTTCATCGGCACCAGTGTTTTTATTTTGCTCAGGTCATTCACCGTTGGATCATTTACGGCATCTGTGATCGGCGCGGCGATCATTTTTACCATGCGCCTCGCAGCCGTCCGCTTCAAAGTGACACTCCCCGCACCATAAAATTCCCTGTTACTTTTTCCATACCTCCTGCAACATACACGTAACAGGAGGTCCATGACCACGACCATGACAACTCATCCACACAGCCCGCCTGCTGATGAAGTTGACCTTGCCCGTTTGGCCCGCACAAATGCAGAAGCCTTTGGCGAACTGTATCGCCGCCATGTAACACGCGTCTATCGTTATCACATGGCACACACGGGCAACATCAAAGATGCGGAAGACCTCACCTCGCAGACCTTCATCGCTGCACTCGAAAACATTGGCTCATTTCGCGGAACTGGCTCCTTTGCGGCATGGGTTTTGGGGATTGCAGCTCGCAAGAAGGCGATGTTCTTCCGAAGAATCGGAACCAGACCAGAGGTCCAGATGGAAGCGGCGGATCAAATTCCAAACTCAGGCCTGCCAACCGAGCAATTGGCGAATCAGCGCCTCAGGCTTGATTCCATCACCCGCGCCCTGAAACAGATCAGCCCCGAGCGGGCAGACGCCATCACCCTTTGTTTTTTCAGTGAGCTCACTTACGCCGAGGTTGGCATTGCGCTCAATAAAAGCGAAGCCGCCGCAAAAATGCTCGTCATCCGCGGGCTGCAAGACCTGCGCGAACGGACCTCGCTCGCCTTTGAGGTGGAACCATGAAAGACAAAAACTCGCTGAACGCTGAAGAACGCGCGTTGGCTGAAATGCTCGCAGAAAGCGCCGCACAGGTGGAAATCGGCGCTTCGTTTCAAAACGAACTGGAGAAAAAACTCATGAACGCCCATAAACCCAAAACAGGGTTTGGTTTATTTTCATTCGGCAGAGCCGCCTCCACGCTGGCTTCGGTGCTGGGGCTTGCCATACTTTCTTTGATATTTATCTGGGCCATCCGCGCAATTTCATCCAAACCTCAACCCGCCATTGGAAATCCTTTTGCCATTGAGTGCCCTGTCACCACACCAAATGGCAGCACTCCACCAGGCGAAACTGCAACCTATGAAGGGTACCTCGGGAATGGTAAATTGTGGACCAGTCTCTGGCCTGAAGGAAAAATTATCATGACTCCCGAGAATCGCAACGCCGATGGCTCGCTCAGCATGAAATGGCTCTGGTGGCGCGGCGTCAGTGGACCGTTAAGCATCGAAGGCCGCCGCCTGGATGCAGAAGCCGAACCCTTACGTTCATTCATCTCGTCGGGATATGGAGATATTGATTTCCAGGTCTCAGAACTGATCTTCCCCACCACAGGCTGTTGGGAAGTCACTGGTTACGCAGGTAACGCCTCGCTTACATTCGTTACCGAAGTCATCTTCGAAGCGGCAACGCCTACACTAATCCCAACCATCGCGGCACAAAGTACCCCCATCTCACCCACGGCAACATTTGAAGTTTTGCCCACCGCCTCATCCACTTTATTCAGGGATGATTTCGAAGGTACACTGGGCAACGGCTGGGAATGGACACACGAGAACAGCGAGCAATGGAATCTAACCGACAACGGCTGGCTTGAGGTCATGGTCAGTTACGGCATCATCAACAACAGCAACATGGACAATCTGCTTTTGCGTCAGGCCCCCGCAGGTGACTTTGAATTGGAAACCAAACTAATCTTCGCTCCGATGGAAGCACCACAAATGGCGGGGTTGCTGATCTACGAAAACAACGCAAATTATGTCGAACTCGTGCATGGAGCCTGCCTCACTCAGCCATGCCTCGGCGACACTTTCTATTTCGATCAAATGACCCGCGGCAGTTTTATCGAAGAGAATTTCGCAACCCCAGTCTTCGGCACAGGCGCCATCCATCTTCGCTTACGGTTTGAGGGAGATTCCTTTACAGCTTACGCCAGCGAAAACGGCACAGAATGGAAACTGATCGGCACCCATTCGCGAAAAATACAGCCGCTTTACATCGGCCTGTTCGCTGGCGGGTCATTCGACCGTGCGGCACAGATCCCCGCTCAATTCGATTATTTCATCATCAATGCGCTGCCGTAATGCCTTCCTTGCATTGTATAATAGGGCCATCAAGGAGATGCAATGATCACAACCTATCACAGACCTTCGACCTTAGACGAAGCCCTCGCGCTTCTCTCTCAACCGAATACCGTCCCCCTCGGCGGAGGCACGCTTCTCTCCCAGCCGAAAACTGCTCCTGTTTCCGTTGTAGACCTTCAGCGCCTTGGGCTGGATTCGCTCCGCATCAACGGCAACCCTTCGACAGGCTCAGGGCAGGCCCTGCAAATCGGCGCAACCTGCACCCTGCAAACCCTGCTCGAAGCCGCGGATTGCCCTAAAGCTCTGCAGACCGCGCTCAAACTCGAAGCGCCGATCAATATCCGCAACACAGCAACCGCTGCAGGGACATTGGTGGCGGGTGATGGACGATCCACTTTTGTAACGGCCCTGCTTGCCCTTGATGCAAAGATCACCATCGTGAGCGGACAATCATCGGTCGTCAGCATTGGCGAATACATCCTGACCCACCCACAGGGATTGATCACCCAAATTGCGGTCCCGCTTAACGCAAAATTCGCTTTTGAGTTCGTCTCCAAAACCCCCGCCGACAAACCACTCATCTGCGCCGCGCTGACCCAATGGAACTCAGGCCGCACACGGCTCGCCCTCGGCGGCTATGGCGCAAGTCCACTGCTCGCGATGGACGGCACCGAAGCCGACGGACTCGACACCGCCGCCCGCAACGCCTACCACGAAGCCAACGACGAATGGGCCTCCGCCGAATACCGCATGGACGTCGCCGCAACCCTGGCAAAACGCTGTCTGGAAAGTTTATAAGTCTGTCACACACAAAAGGCCTCATTGCGAGGCCTTTTGTATTTTTCCTTTATGAGTTACTTGCCCCGTCTGGGGACTTTGGCGGGAGTGCTGGCGTGGGTCGAGTCTCTGCGGGGGAGGAACTCGGCGTTTGAGCCCCGCGAGGGCGGGAGACAGGTCAACGGGTT
>DAOQID010000120.1:0-1253 GCA_035339375.1 Anaerolineales bacterium
TTCCTTGAGGCCCTGCGCCAGCTCCGCAACGAAGTGGGCCGCGAAAACTGCCTGTTCGTGCATGTGACCTGGCTCCCCACCATCGGCGCCACTGGTGAGATCAAGACCAAACCCACCCAACACTCTGTTGCAGCGTTACGTTCCATCGGCATTTCGCCGAACATCATCATTGCCCGTGCGGACCAGGACGTGGACAAAGGTCTATGCGAAAAGATTGCACTTTTCTGCGATGTGGAAAAAGATGCAGTCATCCCCATGAAAACAGCCGACGTTTTGTATGAAGTTCCCCTGCTGCTCGAAAAGCTCGGTGTGGGCGAACTATTCCTTGAAAAACTTGGGCTGAAGGCAAAACGCAAGCCCAACATGCGCCCGTGGAAAAAACTGGTTGAGGATGTGCGCAAGCCAAAACCGACCGTGAAGGTTGCTCTCGTGGGCAAATACGTCGAATTGCAGGATGCTTACATGTCAGTGCGTGAGGCGCTTAAACATGCCGCTCTCGCCAACGACGTGGAAGTGGAAATCAACTGGGTCCACTCAGCCGACCTTGAAAAAGACAAAGGCTGGGACATCGTCAAAAAATCGGATGCGGTGCTGGTGCCTGGCGGTTTCGGTTCGCGCGGCATTGAAGGCAAGGTGATGGCCGCACGCTTCGCCCGCGAAAACAAGGTGCCGTACCTCGGTCTGTGTTTGGGGATGCAGGTGATGTGCATTGACTTCGCCCGCCATGTACTCAACCTCGAAGATTCCAACTCATCCGAATTCGACCGCGGAACGGAACACCCCATCATTGACCTGATGATCGACCAACGCTCGATCACCGACATGGGCGGAACCATGCGCCTCGGACTTTACCCGTGCCTGCTCCAAAAAGGGACGAAGGCCGCCACCGCTTACGGGGTCGCCAAAGTGGACGAGCGTCATCGCCACCGCTTTGAATTCAACAATTCCTACCGCGCTGATTTTGAAAAACATGGCATGGTCTTCTCAGGTCTCTCACCCGACAGCAGACTGGTTGAGATCGTTGAAATTTCAGACCACCCATACATGGTGGCGAGTCAATTCCACCCTGAGTTTTTGTCGCGCCCCATGCGGCCGCATCCGCTGTTTGTGGGGTTGTTGAAGGCGGCGAAGGAACGGGCGAAGAAGTAGTGAGCAGAAAGAAAGTGGGGATTGAGAAGCGGAAAGTAGAAAGTGGATAGTGGCGCGGAGGTCTTTGGGGAGGCTTCCGCGCTGTTTTGTTTATCCGAGGTGCG
>DAOQID010000120.1:1353-12039 GCA_035339375.1 Anaerolineales bacterium
TGAATTGCATTTATTTTTATCAAAGGAGTTCCCCCACGGATATTCATTTCCGTTCGTCCCACGTGCAGCGCGCTCCCATTCGGCTTCGGAGGGCAGGCGAAAAGCAAACTCGGCGGGTAGTTCATTCCTGAATTTTCGATTCATCCAGGCAATGTAATTCTGGGCATCATGCCATGTAACATTTACTACTGGGTGATCTGCCTTTTCTTTGTTTAGCACCACAGGCTGACCCAATTCACGCGTGTATTTGGAATACTGCAAATTGGTCACAGGAAAGCGCCCCATATAAAAATCGTAATTGAGTTGATAAACCAGGTGTTGAGGCTTGGCTTCTTCAATATCATCCGCACCCATGAAGAAATCCGCGGCGGGAATTTTGACAAAATCCATGCCGCCAAAGGTGTAAATGGGATGTCCACCTGGTGTCTGTTTGATGGCAGCAGGGCTGGTCACAACAGCGGCAGTTTGAGTAACGGGTGTAACGGCAACGGGGCTATCCGCAGTTTCGATTTTCAACGCATCGGCACGCAGGCGCAGGGATTTGATCAGCTTTTCATGGGCATTGGGCGTGAAGTAATCGGCGTAATGCAGTTGTTTGAGGCGTTCAAAGGAGGGAGTGCAATCGTCGAGGCGCAAGGGAATGATGAAGATCGCGCCTTCGGGTTTTTCATCCGCGGCATCGAGCGCGCGGCGAATCTCGCGGTTGACATATCCTTCTTTCGCAACAGAAACCTTTGAAAGGCAGATGATGATAATGTCTGAATCGCGCGCGGCATTGTATATTTCATGGTCAAAGCTCTGACCGGGAAGCAATTTCTCTTCGTCGAGCCAGGGGTCGATCCACGATTCGGCGGCGAGGCGTTTGTATAGTCCGCGCACGGCGGGTTTGTCTTGCGAGGCATGGCAGAGAAATACGCGGAGTTTTCGGGTCATGGGGCTTCCCCAACAATGGAGTGGATGATAGTGCGTATTATAAATCGGTTCACGGCGGGTTATGCGTTTTGAGCAATCCACTTTTGGAATTGTCTCTAAAACGCTTCTTTCCCCCAGCAAAAAACAAAAATCCCCGCCTTGCGACGGGGATTTTTTGACAGACAGACGTGAATTACACGTTGCTGAGGCTGGAGTTTACTTTGCTGAAAACGTTGCCGATGATCGGGCCGAGGATCATGAGAGCGGCGATCACGACGATGGCGACCAAAACGAGAATTAGAGCGTATTCAACAAGACCCTGACCTTTTTCCTTGGGTGAAAATAACATGGTTGAGTGTCTCCTTTCTTCAGAATTTCCCAGGTAGGTCTCCTAGGATTGAACTTATTTTACTCGGTCTGAAAAATAATTCAAGGGGGCTTGGGTTGTTTTCCTTTACAGTTATGTTAACTAAAAAATACGGTATTGTAAAATAGCGGATTATTCGGGGTTCAAAAGAATGTTGAGATTTTCTGCGCGATTCCGCAGGGATGCGATCAAACTATTGTAGACCCGTATCTTTTGTTCATCGTCGCCGAAATAATCCACGTATTGGTATTTCGCCAGCATCTCAGGGACCTCGCAATGGTCAATGCGAATGGGGATGATAAAAATCGTCCCTTCTGGTTTTTCGGCAGCCGTATCCAGTGCAAGTTTCAATTCTTTTTGAAAGAATCCTTCGGAGGCAACAGCTTCTTTAGAAAGAAAAACAATCACCGCATGTGATTGTCTGACAGCATGAACAACACTATCCTGCCAGACCTGCCCGGGCAGGATATCCTCTTCATCGAACCATGGATCGATCCAACCTTCAGATTTCAAGCGTTGGCTGAATTCACGTACGATCACCTGGTTTTCTTTTGCGTAACAGAGAAACGGGATAAGCTTTTTAGGGGCGGGAGTGGAATTCCCCGAACTTTCTTGCGTCATGATGGTGGCTCCGTTTCGTGCTTTTTTTCGAGATTATATCCCAGTCATGCACCAAATCCCTTTGGCAGTTCTGCATACACTCCGCGCATGGATTCGGGCAAACCCTCGGCAATGGTGAACATCAGGCGGTCGGTAAGAGAAAGCGGCGTATCGTTTGGATTCGGCAAAATAGGCGGCAGCAGTCTCACGGTCACGTTTGAACGATATGGAAATCGCTTGAAAAATGTGTCGGTACCGATCACATTCATCGGCACGATCGGGCAATTCATCTTAATCGCCAACCTGGCCGTGCCAGTTTTTGCCACCCCGAGACCTTTTCCTTTTGAACGTTTGCCTTCTGGAAACATTCCGAGGGTGTGCCCATTTGCCAGAACTTTTTCCGCGTGACGCATGGCCCATTCATCTTTTTCGCCGCGATAGACCGGGAAAGCACATAGAATGCGCAAAATCGAATCGAGGGGCGTGTTAAATAATTCGGCTTTGCCCATGTAACAGATCGCCCGGGAAACGGAAAACTGCATCGGAAACACATCGAAATTGGTCACATGGTTGGCGGCGATGATAACAGGACCATCAAGTGGAAAATTCTCCCGCCCTTCCACCTTCATTACCATAACGGAATGAAACACCCCCCGTACAAGCGACAACAAAAATCTTCTGGCAAAGGTTTCTTCAAGATAATATTTCTTTCGGTCACGTGGGTCAAAATCTTGTTGTGCAATCAAAGTGGCAACTCCATACAAAATGCGATTATACTTGATACGTAATTTCACAAATACTTATTCAGGAGTCAGCAATGGACACTACAATTGAAAGCATCTCCGCTCTTGAGATTCTAGACTCACGCGGCAACCCTACTGTTGAAGTGGAAGTGGTTTTAATGGACGGCGCCATGGGGCGCGCAGCAGTTCCTTCAGGCGCATCCACAGGTGAGCATGAAGCTCTCGAAATGCGCGATGGCGACAAGAAACGCTACCTCGGCAAGGGCGTTTCGAAGGCGGTTGCCAATGTAAACGGCGTCATTTCAGAGGCCCTTTTCGGCTGGGATGCATCAGACCAAAAAGCAATTGATAATGAATTACTTGCACTCGATGGCACACCCAACAAAGCCAAACTCGGCGCAAATGCGATTTTGGGCGTCAGCCTTGCTGTTGCAAAAGCTGCAGCAAATTCATATGGCATGCCTTTGTATCGCTATCTCGGCGGTGTGTATGCACATGTACTCCCTGTTCCAATGATGAACATCATGAACGGCGGCGCACATACAAGCTGGCAAAGCACCGATATGCAGGAGTTCATGGTGATGCCCTTCGGTGCACCTTCCTTCTCCGAAGGCCTGCGTTGGGGCGCTGAAATTTATCATGCCTTGAAATCAGTTTTGAAAGAGAAGGGATATGGCGCACTTGTTGGCGACGAAGGAGGATACGCCCCTGCTCTCAAGGCCAATAACGAAGCCATCGAATTGATCCTTGCCGCCATTGAAAAAGCAGGATTTAAAGCAGGCCGTGGTGAGCAGGTTGCAATTGCGCTTGACCCTGCTGCATCTGAACTCTATGATGAAAAGACCAAAAAGTATAACCTTCGCAAAGAAGGCAAGGAATTGACCGGCGAACAGATGGTTGAATTTTGGGCCAAGTGGGTCAAGGATTATCCCATCGTTTCCATCGAAGATGGTCTCGCGCAAGATGACTGGGACGCATGGAAATTGATGATCAAGACCGTTGGCGATAAATGCCAGATCGTTGGTGATGACCTGTTGGTGACAAACCCTGAACGTGTCCGTAGAGCCATTGCTGAAAACGCAGCCAATGCTTTGCTCGTCAAGGTCAACCAGATCGGCTCCCTCACTGAAACCATCGAAGCTGTGGATCTTTGTCAACGTGCAGGCTGGCGCGCGGTCACTTCTCACCGCTCCGGCGAGACGGAAGATGCAACCATCGCTGACCTGGCTGTTGCACTCAATACAGGCCAGATCAAAACCGGTGCTCCTGCCCGTTCTGATAGAGTTGCAAAATACAATCAACTCCTTCGCATCGAAGCGGAATTGGGAAGCGAAGCTCATTATGCTGGCTGGAATGCATTAAGCAACAAGTAGAACATTTAAATTTCATAAAATAAAAAGCACGGATGAAATCTCTCTGTGCTTTTTATTTTAAGTTCGTCAAACACTCTAAAGTTGTTTATTCCACTGAATACTAGTCGTAGTTCCTCACCCAAATGGGTTATAAATTTCAGTGTTACAAATTCAAAAAACTCTCTCTTGACTTCAAATAACATTTTTGTTATTATGTTATCGATAACATGTTATCGATAACATAACTTGAAGGCAAAAGTCCTTGGTAATAGCAGACAGAAGAAAACGAGTTACCATCAAAGATGTCGCGCAGGCTGCGGGTGTTTCCACCCAAACTGTTTCGCGTGTGATGAACAAGTTCTCTTATGTCTCTGAGGAAACTCGCCAACGAGTGGAAACGGTTGTGGAACAGTTAGGCTATCACCCAAGCACACTGGCCCGCAGCCTGATACAACAACGCAGTTATACGTTGGGGGTTGTCACATTTGGGCTAAAGTATATTGGTCCATCAAGAACGCTTAATGGAGTGGCAGATAAAGCCGACGAACTTGGCTATATGCTCTTGATGAAAGAACTGGATAATTTTGATACAAATCGAATAGATGAAGTAATAGACTCATTACTGGCACGGCAAGTAGACGGAATCATTTGGGTAGCCCCTGAAATTGGAGATAACCACGCCTGGGTTGAAGAACGGATGCATAATATCCCTGCCCCCGTGTTATTTCTTGCCATGAAACCACGTGCAGGAATATCCAGTGTGGCAACAGACAATTATCAAGGTGCGGTTCTGGCAATTCAACACTTATTGGAGTGCGGCAGAAAGAAGATCGGTCATATCTCAGGTCCGCTTACATGGTGGGAAGCGGATGAACGCAAACGAGGTTGGTTCGAGACCTTGAAGGCGGCAGGGTTAAATCCTTTGGAAGAGCATTGTGCCGAAGGAAATTGGTCTTCTGCCAGCGGTGAACAAGCATTTACACAATTACTCGCATCATACCCAGATATGGATGCGGTCTTTGTTGCAAACGACCAAATGGCATTAAGCGTTTTGCGAGAAACCTGTTGTCGGGGCATTTGTGTCCCAGATCAATTGGCAGTTATCGGCTTCGACAATATCGCTGAGTCCGCTTATTTTTACCCATCCCTGACGACAATTTCCCAGGACTTGCAATTACTTGGGGAACAAGCAGTGCAAAGTTTAGTGGAAATGATACAGGCTCGGCAAAATAATCAAGTGATCGTAGCGCAATCAAGGTTTATTCAACCAACTTTGGTTGTACGTGAAAGTTCCAAACGCGTTTGACCGTATTTCCCTCCGTCCCTTTGGCAGATATACAAAACAGGAACGGCATTCATTGAAAAGGAGGTGATGGAACAAGGGGCTCGTAAATAAAAACGAAGGATATGCACTCTGATGCCTGGCGTATGAAGTGCATTCTTCCTTGGCGAGACAAACCCGTCAGCTGCTTGATGGTCAAAACTGCTCTTGCTCAATTATTACGCCAATATAACATCGTAAGCTTACTAACTAAGGAGAAGAAATGTCTAAGAAATTGTTCTACAACCTTCTAGCCATGCTGATGTTGGCTAGCCTGATACTTTCTGCATGCGGCGGCGGATCTTCCGCTCCTGCGTCAGACGCCAAACTTGTTGGCATTTCCATGCCGACCAAGACCTCAACCCGCTGGATTTCCGACGGCGAGAGCATGGTCAAGTCATTTGAAGAACTCGGTTACAGAACCGATCTGCAATTTGCTGACAACGACATCCCGAACCAGCTTGCCCAGATCGAAAACATGATCACCAAGGGCGCCAACGTACTCGTCATTGCCGCGATCGATGGTTCAACTCTCTCTGATGTTCTCAAGAAGGCTCGCGATGCCGGCGTTTTGGTCATCGCTTATGACCGCCTGATCTCCAAGACCGAATATGTAGATTACTATGCCACCTTCGACAACTTCGGCGTGGGCGTCATTCAAGGCACCCAGATCATCGAAGGTCTCGACCTCGCGAACCAGGCTGGTCCTTTCAACATCGAACTCTTCGGCGGCTCCCCCGACGACACTAACGCCTTCTATTTCTACGATGGCGCCATGTCCGTCCTCCAGCCCTATATCGATGAAGGCAAACTCGTTGTTCAGTCCGGCCAGATGGGCATGGATGTTGTCGGTACCCTCCGCTGGGATGGTGCTGTAGCCCAGTCCCGCATGGAAAACCTGCTGAGCGCCAACTACACTGACAAGCGCGTTGATGCAGTGCTCTCCCCGTACGATGGTCTGAGCCGCGGTATCATCGCTGCATTGCGCGGCGTTGGTTACGGCACAGCTGACCAGCCCTGGCCTGTCATCACCGGTCAGGATGCGGAAGTTGCCTCTGTTAAGGCCATGATCGCTGGCGAACAGGCCTACACCGTGTTCAAGGATACCCGTGAGCTCGCCAAGCAAGTTTCCATTATGGTGGATGCCGCTTTGCAGGGCAAGGAAGTACCGATCAACGACACCAAGACCTACAACAATGGCGTCAAGGTCGTTCCCTCCTACCTGTTGACCCCCTACAGCGTAGACATCACCAACTACAAAGAACTCCTCGTTGACAGCGGCTACATCAAAGCTGAAGACCTGCCTGCTGCTGAAGAAGCTCCCGCTTCCTCCACCGAGCCCAAGATCGTAGGCATTTCCATGCCGACCAAGACCTCAACCCGCTGGATTTCCGACGGCGAGAGCATGGTCAAGTCATTTGAAGAACTCGGTTACAGAACCGATCTGCAATTTGCTGACAACGACATCCCGAACCAGCTTGCCCAGATCGAAAACATGATCACCAAGGGCGCCAACGTACTCGTCATTGCCGCGATCGATGGTTCAACTCTCTCTGATGTTCTCAAGAAGGCTCGCGATGCCGGCGTTTTGGTCATCGCTTATGACCGCCTGATCTCCAAGACCGAATATGTAGATTACTATGCCACCTTCGACAACTTCGGCGTGGGCGTCATTCAAGGCACCCAGATCATCGAAGGTCTCGACCTCGCGAACCAGGCTGGTCCTTTCAACATCGAACTCTTCGGCGGCTCCCCCGACGACACTAACGCCTTCTATTTCTACGATGGCGCCATGTCCGTCCTCCAGCCCTATATCGATGAAGGCAAACTCGTTGTTCAGTCCGGCCAGATGGGCATGGATGTTGTCGGTACCCTCCGCTGGGATGGTGCTGTAGCCCAGTCCCGCATGGAAAACCTGCTGAGCGCCAACTACACTGACAAGCGCGTTGATGCAGTGCTCTCCCCGTACGATGGTCTGAGCCGCGGTATCATCGCTGCATTGCGCGGCGTTGGTTACGGCACAGCTGACCAGCCCTGGCCTGTCATCACCGGTCAGGATGCGGAAGTTGCCTCTGTTAAGGCCATGATCGCTGGCGAACAGGCCTACACCGTGTTCAAGGATACCCGTGAGCTCGCCAAGCAAGTTTCCATTATGGTGGATGCCGCTTTGCAGGGCAAGGAAGTACCGATCAACGACACCAAGACCTATGACAATGGCGTCAAGGTCGTTCCCTCCTATCTGTTGACCCCCTACAGCGTAGATATCACTAACTACGAAGAACTGCTGATTGCCAGTGGTTACATCAAACCTGAAGATCTGAAGTAAAGTTCCACACCCCTGTACGAGGGCATCCCGTCCTCGTACAGGGGTCAACAAGACCATAGGCTTGCTATAAGCTCCGACAAGCCAACCTCATTGAAAAAATTGTGGATTTTTGAATTAGAATTACCACATAATATCGTTTCATTATCATTAAATAGATCAAGGACGAGAAAACCATGTCTGATGTCATTTTGGAAATGCGTAACATTACAAAGACATTCCCTGGTGTTAAGGCACTTGATAATGTAAGTTTTTCTGTCAAGCAGGGAGAAATCCATGCCTTGGTTGGGGAAAACGGGGCTGGAAAATCGACCCTGATGAAGGTTCTAAGCGGAGTCTATCCATACGGTTCCTATGATGGAGAGATATTTTTTGAAGGCAAGGAATGCAGATTCCATGATATTACCCAGTCGGAAGATGTTGGATTGGTGATTATTCATCAAGAACTTGCATTAATTCCCTACCTTTCCATTGCTGAGAATTTGTTCCTTGGCAACGAGCGTGCAAACTTTGGAATTATCGATTGGAATAAGTCGATCTTAAGAACAAAAGAGTTATTGAGCAAAGTGGGGTTACATGAGTCGCCTGACACATTAATTACAAACATTGGTGTAGGCAAACAGCAATTGGTGGAAATTGCCAAAGCCCTGGCCAAAAAAGTCAAACTTCTTATTCTAGACGAGCCTACCGCCTCTCTCAACGAAAACGACAGCGAGAAACTCCTTGAACTTCTCCTTCAATTCAAAGAGAATGGTATTGCTTCTATTTTGATATCTCATAAACTTAGCGAAGTATCCAAAGTGGCCGACTCGATCACAATCCTGCGAGATGGAGCCACAATCGAGACATTGGATTGTCATAAAGACACCATCACAGAAGATCGCATTATCCGCGGCATGGTCGGTCGAGATATCACACACCGGTTTCCGCCGCGTGAATCAAGAATCGGTGAAGTCGTATTTGAGATCAAAGACTGGAATGTATATCACCCACAACACGAAGACCGAAAGGTCAGCAACAATGTGAACATAAAAGTTCATCGTGGTGAAGTGGTTGGAATATCTGGCTTGATGGGAGCTGGCAGAACAGAGCTCGCGATGAGCGTTTTTGGGCGCGCCTACGGCACCAGAATTAGCGGCAAGGCCTTCAAAGACGGAATAGAAATTGACATTAGCACAATTGACAAAGCCATTGCAAATGGAATTGCATATGCGACGGAAGACAGAAAAGCCTATGGCTTGGTACTTATCGAAGAGATCAAAGACAACATCACATTATCCAACCTCAACGCAATCTCAGATGCTGGTGTCATTAACGAGCCAAAGGAATTGACCGTAACCCGCGAATATCGAGATAAATTAAACATTAAATGTTCCAGTATCCTTCAATTGGCGCTGAACCTCTCTGGCGGCAATCAACAAAAAGTAGTACTAAGCAAGTGGCTTTTTGCCAACCCTGAAATTCTTATTTTGGATGAGCCCACCCGCGGCATTGACGTGGGCGCCAAATACGAAATTTACACGATCATCAATCAACTTGCCAGTGAAGGAAAGGCGATTATTTTAATCTCCTCCGAGTTACCCGAAATATTAGGGGTTTGTGACCGAATTTATGTTATGCGCGAAGGCAAGATCGTCGGTGAAATGCCCGCCAAGGAAGCGTCGCAAGAACTTGTAATGAAGCACATCATGTTTGAACAAGAGGCTATCGCACAATGAAAACTTTGTCCAACCTTTTCAAGAACAATATCCGCGAGTACGGCATGTTGATCGCGTTGATCGTGATCATGATCTTCTTCTATTTCATGACAGATGGCATTCTGATGAAACCGATCAACATCACCAATCTCGTCCTCCAAAACAGCTACGTGATCATCATGGCACTGGGCATGCTGTTGATCATTGTTTCAGGATGGATCGATCTCTCGGTCGGTTCAGTAGCTGCCTTCATCGGCTCCATAGCCGGTGTAATGATCGTAAAATGGGAATGGAATTGGATATTGGTAATGGGGATTTGTCTTACGATCGGCGGTGTAATTGGCGCCTGGCAGGGATATTGGGTGGCGTATCTGAAAATTCCTGCATTCATCGTGACGCTGGCTGGCATGTTGATCTTCCGCGGCCTTACCCTTGTCATGGTTCGCGGCGAAGCGATTGGACCGTTCCCGGAAGGCTTCCGCAACATTAGTGGCGGCTATATTCCAGATTTTTTCCACTATGAAGGGTTTCACCTTACAACCATTGTAGTAGGCGTTCTAGTATCCATCCTCTTGATCTTTTCTGACATACGAACGCGACGCAATCAGCAAAAATACGGATTTGAAGTCACTCCCACATACTTCTTCATAGTGAAACAGATCTTGATTACAGCTGCAGTGATGGGCTTTTGCTACTTGATGGCTTCTTATAAAGGCATCCCCAACTTGCTTGTAATCATGTTCCCGCTGGTGACGATTTACTCCTTCCTCACCAGTCAAACTGTGATTGGGCGTCGTATCTATGCCATGGGTGGAAATGAGAAGGCAGCCCGTCTTTCCGGTGTCAACACACAGCGCCTTTTGTTCCTAACCTTTGTAAACATGGGCGTTCTTGCAGCATTGGCGGGGATGGTTGTCGCCTCCCGCTTGAACAGTTCTACACCAAATGCAGGTGAAGGCTTTGAGCTTGACGTAATCGCCGCGTGCTTCATCGGTGGTGCTTCTGCGAGTGGCGGTATTGGTACAGTTATTGGTGCAGTAGTTGGAGCCTTTCTTGTCGGTGTGTTGAACAATGGCATGTCCATTCTTGGCGTAGGTATTGACTGGCAAAAGGTCGTAAAAGGCATGGTACTTCTTTTAGCCGTTTTGTTTGATGTGTACAACAAAAACAAGAGTTCGTAATAATTGGTCCACCAACGAGAGCAGTTTCAACGACTGCTCTCGTTCTCAACAACAAAGATCTCATCAGTATTGCCTCTGTAAATATTAAAAACTATATTTAAAAGATTGACTTAAAGCGAATTTGGTTTTCGTAGGTATTGCGTTCCCAAAGGACAGGCAGATGGAAGACATACTAAACACTTTATTGCAA
>DAOQID010000121.1:0-11917 GCA_035339375.1 Anaerolineales bacterium
CGTATGACCCGTGCCTGTCATGTTCCACTCATGCCGTCGGGCAGATGCCCATCCAGTTGGATATCGTCGCCGCTGACGGCACACTGGTCAAGACCTTGAAACGAGACTAGAATATTTTTACCCATTGAAGCGCAAAGCCAGCTCAATTTTAGAAATATTGTCGCTCATCGTTCCTCAAATTCTGTCAAAGGAGTCCAACCATGACGACAGTTAGAAAAATAGTTGAAGAAAAAGCCGAGACCAAGGTTCACACCATTGCCGCCGATGCCACCGTACTGGATGCGCTGCAGGTGATGAACGAGGCCAATACAGGCGCAGTACTTGTCACAGAGAATGAAAAGATCATCGGCATCTTCACCGAACGCGACTATGCCCGTGAAGGGGAAGTGAAGGGCAAGTTCGCAAAGGACACCATCGTCCGCGATGTGATGACCAGCCAGATGGTCATGATCAAGCTGGAAACCACCCTGCAGGAATGCGCGGAACTGATGCGCCAATACCGTGTGCGCCACCTGCCCGTGCTCGATAACGACCGTGTGGTTGGCATGGTTTCGATTCGCAGGCTGGCCGAGGCGCTGCTGCAGGAACAAAAAGGCACCATCGTTGAGTTGGAAAACTACATTCTCGGTACGGGCTACGGCGAGTAGCCCCAACTGGCCGACATTTTAAAAAGCAAAGGTAGAACGGCGGGCCATTCTGGTCCGCCGGAATATATAACTTGAAAAAAACACTGATCATAGGGTATGGAAACCCTGACCGGGAAGACGATGGGGTGGCTTGGCATATTTTACGAGCACTGACCCTAAAGCTGGGACTGCCCGCCCCTGCCTCTTATGAGGACGAATTTCCGCAGAACGGGGCATTCGAATTTGCGTTTCATCTGCAATTGACACCTGAAATGGCCGAAGATATCGCCGCTTTTGAACAAGTCTGCTTTGTGGATGCACACACTGGCAGCATCCCAGAAGAAGTACGGCTGATCGAAGTGGAGAGTGATTTCCAGCGTTCTCCTTTTACACACCATCTCACCCCGCAATCTCTGGTGTCGATCTGTGAGTCGCTTTATCAGCGCAAACCCGAGGCTGTACTGCTCTCGGTGCGCGGCTATCAATTTCTTTTTTCGCGGCAGTTATCCGCTCAAACCGAAGCGCTGGTCCCGCAGGCCGTCCGCCTGATCTGGAATTGGTTGCAAATGTCATAGACATCAATCACTAGTTTGATTTCATGCCATTGTTTCTTTGCTATACTGACAGCAGTCGTAACAACCAAAACCATTTAAAGGAGTGACACCCATGACCACTGTCCGTAAACTTTTGGAAGCGAAGGAAACCTCAAAAAACTACTCAATTGCATCCACCGATACCGTTCTGAAGGCCATTCGATTAATGGCCGAGTTGCACATCGGCGCCCTGTTGGTGACCGATGGCGGGAAGATCGTTGGCATTTACACTGAACGTGATTATCTTTACAAAGGCGAAAACGAAGGCCGTGCCGCAAAAGACACCTTACTCAAAGATGTGATGGTCTCCAGTATGATCACTGTTACCAAAGACACCAGTGTGGAGCAGTGCATGGCATTGATGAAACAATACAACATCCGCCACCTGCCTGTGGTTGAGCACGACCAGTTGGTGGGCCTGGTCTCCATGCGCGATGTGATGTTCGCAGCCCTGGAAAACAAGGAAAGTGAGATCCGTGGATTGGAAAACTACATCATGGGCTCGGGGTTCCAGTCGTAAGCGTTTCGGTAAAATCGGTTTATAAAAGAGGCGCATCCATACGGTTTGCGTCTCTTTTTCATTGCACCATATCCCACTCTTTTCCTCTCCGCTGGTAAAATCGCAGCCATGTCTGTTCAGAAAAAATCGTCTTTCAAGTTTCTTTTCCGAAGCATTATTCTCCATTTGTTGGCGGCCATCCTTGTTTCATGCGCACCTGCCACAGCAACACCAGCCGCCCACCCTACCTACGATCCTTTTTTGCCGGTTTCGGAGGGGACATTTGCGCTTTCTCCCAACATCCCCACAGTCACCATTACCAGCACTCCTGTTCCGCCTACCGCAACGCGTGAGCCGACCCCGACACGGGTTCCGTTGACGATCATCCTCCCAACCGCAGTTCCCACCGACCAGCCAATCGTCACACCCACTCCCGATGCGGAACGTGTCCTCCCAACCCCAAGACAGGATGAGGCGCAATACGTGGTCCAATTTGGCGATACGCTGGGCGGCATCGCCTTCATGTACGGGATCAGCGTGGAAGACCTGATGCTGTCCAACAATCTCACTGATGCAAATATGCTCGATGTCGGCATGACCTTGAATGTCCCTGCACCCAACCCCAGCGAAGGCGGAACATCCTTCAAAGTGATTCCCGACTCAGAAATGGTGTACGGCCCCGGCAGTGCCTACTTTAATATTCAGGAATTCATCGAAAGCCAGAACGGTTATCTGGAAATCTATGAACAGGATGTGAGCGGATTCATCCTCTCAGGATATGAAATCGTTTGGATCGTCGCCCGAAATTACTCGATCAATCCCCGCCTGTTGCTGGCCCTGCTCGAATATCAAAGCGGATGGGTCACCAACCCTGAACCCTTCAACACCGCCTACCCCATGGGATTGGCAGATGAAGGCCATTATGGCTTGTATCGTCAGCTCACTTGGGCGGCAAACACCCTGAACCAAGGCTATTATCTTTGGAAAGCAAATGCCATTTCAACCTGGGTTCTGAACGACGGAACGGTTGTCCCGGTGGACCCAACCATTAACGCAGGGACAGCTGCCGTCCAATATTTCTTTGCCCAACTGGATGATCGACCCGTTTGGGAGCAGGACGTCAGTGGAACAGGCCTTTTGCTTTCTTATTATGTGTTCTTTGGCAATCCATTCGATTTCGCCATTGAACCCCTCGTACCTGCATACGTTTCACAACCCACAATGCAGCTCCCGTTCAGCGAAGGCGAAACCTGGTATTTCACCGGCGGCCCACACGGCGGCTGGGATTACGGCTCAGCCTGGGCCGCGCTGGATTTTGCTCCCCCCGGCGATAATGGCGGTTGTGGGGTAAGTCCGCTTTGGGTGCGGGCTGTGGCGGATGGCCTTATTTTGCGTGCCTCCAACGGCGCCTTGATACAGGATCTCGATAATGACGGTTATGAGCAAACAGGCTGGGTAATCCTGTACATGCACGTCGCAGAGGAAGACCGTGTGGAGCCCGGTGAGTATGTCTATGCGGGCGAACCCATCGGCCATGCTTCATGTGAAGGCGGAATCTCGAACGCCACCCATTTACATCTTGCGCGGAAATACAACGGCGAGTGGATCGCTGCGGATGGTCCGCTGCCCTTCAACCTCGATGGCTGGATCTCAAGCGGCGGCGGCAGGGAATATGATGGCTATCTCTCACGCAACGGAATTACAATCGAAGCTCTCGATAGTGCCAACGAATTAAATCAAGTCTATCGTTAATTCATCTGAACTTAATCCAGGCGGATATAATCTTAACCATGTCTCGCACACTTGCCATTCTCATCGTACTATCGCTGGTTTTATCGGCTTGCATGTCTTCTTCACCCTCACTTTGGGGGGTTCCACAAACGCCCACGCCCAACACCGTGGATCTGGCTTCAGCACCCATTGACCCATTTGCAATACAGGATCATCCGATCGACTTCCCTACTTCAACCGTTCCGCCTGAGATCGCCACAGAAAACGCCTATACCCCGACCCCAACCATCACGCCAAACAGTTCCACGCCTGTCATTGAACCGACCTACACACTGTCCTATGATGCAGCCCCCTTCCTTTACTATGCCCAAAGCGGCGACATGCTCTCCGCTGTAGCAAACCGCTTTGGGGTGGACGAATCCGAGATCACCTCAGATGCTGACTTGACCAAGACCACCCTGATTGACCCCGGTACGCTGCTGGTCATCCCCAATCGCATCACTGAACCGATGACACCCTATGTGCAGATCATGCCGGATGCCGAGCTCATTTTCTCCTACACGGCGGTTGATTTTGACGTGAAGGAGTACGTTCAACAATCGGGCGGATATTTGAGCAAGTTCAAGGATTATCTCGGTTCCACAGGCTGGATCGATGGCGATGCCGCCATTGAACGGCTTGCCACCGAAAATTCGATCAACCCGCGGCTGATCCTGGCCATGCTTGAATTCGAAAGCCGTTGGGTACGCGGACAACCCGTGGACGAATTGCACATTGATTACCCAATGGGTTTCAACGACTATCACTACAAAGGCATGTCGGTCCAATTGACTTGGGCTATCAACAACCTCGCCATCGGCTATTACAGTTGGCGCGCAGGCACATTGACCCATTTGGAATTTCCCGATGGCACCACCATGCGCATTGATCCGCGGTTGAATGCCGGCACGGTGGCAATTCAATATCTGTTCTCACGCAGCCACAGTCCTTCGCAGTGGGAACAGATCATCAATCCGTCATCAGGCTTTCCCGCCATGTTTAATGAAATGTTCGGTGACCCATGGGCACGCGCCGATGCCGTGAACCCCATTTTCCCCTCTGCATTAAACCAGCCGCCATTGGTTCTGCCCTTTGAGCCTGATGTGGAATGGAGCATGACGGGCGGTCCGCACAATGCCTGGGGGCAGATCAACCCCAAGATTTACGGACCAAAAAACAGTGTGTTTGCCGCGATCGATTTCGCTCCCGCAACAGACCACGGCGGGTGCGATCCCACCCCCACCTGGGTCACTGCGGCGGCACCGGGCCTCGTCGTGCGTTCAAGCAATGGAGCCGTGATGGTTGACCTCGATGGCGATGGGTACGAGCAGACCGGTTGGAACCTGCTTTACATGCATGTTGGGGCGAAAGACCGCGTTGCAGTGGGCACCTGGCTCGAAGTGAACGACCGCATCGGGCATGCCTCTTGTGAGGGCGGCGTATCCACAGGCACCCACCTGCACTTTGCAAGAAAATACAACGGCGAATGGGTTACCGCCGATGGCCCGATTCCGTTCATCATGAGTGGATGGCGCGTTGTGGCAGGCGAAAAAGCCTACGAAGGCAAACTTGTCCGCGGCGAAGAAGTGGTCATCGCCGACCCGGTCGGACAAAAATGGTCGAACATCTTCCGAAAAGAGAATGAATAATCTTTCAAGAATAAAACAAAAACTGTCCAGCGCGTTCCTGGTTTTCGCATTTTTACTTTCAGCCTGCAATCTCGAAGCCTCTGTAGAACCCCAGGTTCCAACACCCACATCTGACATCGCACCCTACAGCTTTGCGCCGACAGCTCTCCCTACCCGCCCAACGTACAAGCCCGGTGAACTGGTGGATTACATTGCCCAGAACGGGGATACGCTGCCCGCTCTGGCTGCACGCTTCAACACCACGGTGGAAGAGATCTTTCAAGCCAACCCGTTCATCCCCCGCGAAGCCACCACCATGCCGCCGGGCATGCCCATGAAAATTCCCATTTATTTTCTGGCGTTGTGGTCCAGCCCGTTTCAGATCATCCCAGACCATGCCTTCGTAGATGGCCCCACCGTCATCGGGTTCAACACATCCGCTTTTGTGGCATCTCAACCGGGCTGGCTCAAAGATTACCGCGTGTATGCGGGCGGTGACTGGCGCAGCGGCGCCGAAATGGTTGATTACGTAGCCACCAATTACAGTGTCAATCCGCGTCTTTTGCTGGCCATTCTAGAATATCAGGGCGGCGGTCTCACTGCCGCCGAGCCTCCTGTAAAAAAGAATTTACTCGGCTTCACGCGCCGCTATTGGGAAAACCCATACCTGCAGCTAGTCATTGCAGCCAACACGCTAAACAATGGATATTACGGCTGGCGTACCGGCGAAATGATCGAGTTCGAAGATACGAATGAAATCATCATCCGCCCCGACCCGTGGCAAAATGCCGCCTCTGTCTCGATCCAATATTATTTTTCAAGGATATATGACGGACAAAAATATGCGGTCGCCACTGGACCTCAGGGCCTGTTCCTGACATACGAGAAATTTTTCGGCAACCCGTGGCAGGACTCCACCATCATCATCCCAGGCAGTCTAGCCCAGCCAGAATTTCAACTCCCCTTCCCCAGTGACCAGACCTGGTATTACACGGGCGGTCCGCATACGGGCTGGGGAACAGGAGAGCCGCTGGCAGGCGTGGATTTTGCCCCACCCTCCGATAAATCGGGCTGTTTTGTCGCAGATGACAAAAACTTTGCCGTTGCCATGGCAGATGGCCTCGTCGTCCGCTCCGGCGTGGAAGGGGTGCTTCTTGACCTCGACAAGGACGGCAACGAGCGTACAGGCTGGGTCATTTTCTACCTGCATCTTGCCACAAAAGATCGTGCTCCGCTCGGCGCTGAATTAAAAACAGGAGATAAGATCGGCTATCCCTCATGTGAAGGCGGGCGCGCCACGGGGTCACACGTCCACATTGCCCGCAAATACAACGGCGAATGGATCATGGCCGATGGCATCCTGCCATTCAACTTGAACGGTTGGATCACTCACAATGGCACCCGCGAATATTTGGGAACCCTCACCAAAGGCTCGATCATCGTCACCGCCTGCGAATGCGGCGATGCCTTCACAGCCATCAGCGGCAGTTTTCCATAAATAGATAAGGGAAAGTCAATAAAAAAAATTCCACCCACAAACCATACGGCTCACCTGCAAATTTGACATTCACAGGTGAGCCGTATTCATTTTTCCAATTTAATCAAACCGAATCGCGCTTCGAAAAATACTCGCCTTCTTTTATGGTTTCGCCGCCATCTCCTAAAATTTTATATACCATACGAATAGGGAACGCCTTGGAAAGCATGGCTTGGGCAGGGCAATACTTCTCGGCTGAAAGCTCAATGGCGCGTAACACAGCCGCCTCATCCACCCCATTGCCTGTGACCACGTATTCGATCACCGCTTCGGTAAACACTTTGGGATGTTCGTTTGCCCTTTCTGTATGAATCTGAACTTTAAAATCCACAACAGGCTGCTGCTTTTTTTGCAAAATGGAAATCACATCCATGGCGGTACAGCCAGCCAACCCCAATGCAATGAATTCCATCGGACGAGCGCCGTTGTTGTCACCACCAACCGACGAATCCGAGTCCATTTTTTGCACAAACCCAGAATCGCCCGCCCCTTCAAAAGACATTTTCCCCTTCCAATTCAACAATACATCCATTTTTCACTCCGCGATCAAATCAGGTACATATTTTTCAAGATTTCGTTTTGAGATGCCGCCGATCCACATCAAGCGGACGGTACCGGAACGGTCAATTACATAAGAACTTGGCAGGTTCATGGTATTAAATTCACGCTGGGCGAGATAATCCAGATCCAGCCAGACGGGAAAGGTGAGGCCGAACTCTTCAACAAATGGCTGCACAACCGCGGCAGTCTCTTCCTGATCCACACCGAGAAGGACAAAACCATCCTCCTTGTATTTTTCGTAGAAAGTTTGCAGGGTGGGCATTTCCTCCCTGCAAGGCGGGCACCAGGTAGCCCACAAGTTGACAAGGACAACACTTCCCAAATAATCATCAAGCGAGACGCTTTTGCCAGAAAGGTCTACAAGATCCAATTTCGGGGCGGGATAATCTACTTTAACGGGAACCGCTGAAAAGTCCTGAGAAGAAACGTCTTGTTGACTTAACAGCATGTAGAACATGATGCCGATCGCGATCAGTCCAGCGCCGATCAGCATGGCAGCAAAGGGCCGCGCGGTGGGCGGCTGGGGTGATTCGATAAGAGGGGAGTCAGTCATGTTTTCACATCCAATAAGATTTGCTCACACGGAGCAAAAAGAGATTCATCAGGTACATCCGCCGCCTTCACCATTAACATAACCACAGGCAGGGCATTCCAATTGCAACAAGCCATTGTAATCAAGCCTGCCGAGGTGACATTGTGGGCAAAGCGCATCTTTACGTAACGGTTCGGTTTCAAGCTTTGGGGGTGCATCAAGCCCAAGCAGGAGGCATTCAAGCGCGGAGAGTTCGCTTATTTCTGTCATCGCTTCATTGAAGAGGCGAAGATTCAGAAAATTACTTATTTCACAAAGTATAACCCAGGGACACCAGCATTTTTTGAAAAAAGGAAAAATGTCATCAAGTTTATGATATTTGATACTGGATTGTTGATTGGACATTGATTAACATTCTATAAATGCTTGAACTCCTGCCGAATATTCCCTTGTTTGAAAATCTCGACACAGCCCAAATTGCCCTGCTCAAGCCGCTGTTCGAACAATTTAATTGTGCAGCAAACACCGTGGTATTTGAACAGGGTGAACCTGCCAGTTATTTGTATCTGTTACTCAAAGGCGAAATGCTCATTCGCTTTAAGCCTTATGACGCCCCCCCGATCACATTGACACGCCTGCGCGATGGAGATGTCTTCGGCTGGTCGGCAGTGCTGGGCAGCACCCATTACACTTCAAGCCTTGTCAGTGAAACACAGATCGAATCCATTCGCATCCGCGGCTCACATTTGTTGATGCTGGTGCGTGACCATCCTGAAACTGGAAAGATCATCATGGATCGTCTGGCAAATGTAGTATCATCACGTTGGAAGAACGCGCGTACCCAGGTCCAGGCCCTTTTGAATTCAACCAATCAAAATATAAAGGAGTAAAAGCCATGGTCGCAACACAGATCCAGACACAGGAAATGCAATTGCGCGGTTTGCTTGAAAAACTCAGCGCCTACGTGGAACAATTCCACGGCGGCACTGTAGAGTTCGTCTCCTTCGACGGCAAGGCTTTGCGGGTTCATTTGGGAGGTGCATGTTTGAATTGTCCCCTGCTGCCCTCCACCCTGCATGGCTGGGTGGCTGGGACCGTCCATCAGTTCTTCCCTGACATCGAGGTCATTGAAGAAAAGTAATTCACTCAAGCGGTTATTCTGGGCGCAATTTCAGATTCCATCGCAACATAGAATGTGAATCTAAACATGAAACATCCCGAATATAATCTTTCAATTCGTTAGCCGCGGATTTACACGAAAAAAGCCGATCCATTTTATTGGGTCGGCTTTTTTATATCTCGTCCGTATCCTGCAATTCATTTGACCTCTCGTGTAATGTCTTTGAAAGGCCATTTTGAACCACGGAGCCACGGAGTTTTCAATTGTTTTCTCTGTGTCTCAGTGTCTCCGTGGTTAGACTTTCAGACTTTCACATAAATTCGCGGCTGATTCCCTAAGTTTGGAGTGAATCATGTTTTGTTCAACTGTTTTACTCACCTTAAACGTTGCGATTCGAGAAATAGCGGAACAGTAAAAATCCGCCTGCTGCGATCATGACCACTGCCCAAAGGTAGTTGGCCAGTTCCAAGAGTGAAATGATCCCCAACACGCCCATCACACCCAAACCGAGTGCGGGCCAGTATGCCCAGCGCATCCCCGTCAGCATGGCTACCAAAAGGAAGGTAATGGCAAGCCCGAAGAAGAAAATGCCAGCCGTTTGAAATTCGCCAAAGCGTTGCGCCGCAACGGTGACCGTTGCCAGTGTGACCAGCACCCCTGCAGGGATGAGCGCCCACCAGCGCGAATTGCGTTCGGTGAAGAAGACGAATAAGAACGCAAGGCCGATGCCGCCTAAAAAGATCGCCCCGCCCAATTCTTCATAGCGCTGCGCGGCAACGATCATCACAGCCAGCGCAGACAAGACACAGGCGGGAATGATCGCCCACCATCTTTCTTCACGGGCAGAAAGGAACACATACCAAAACCCCAGACCGATACCGCCAAGAAAGAGCGCCCCGCCAATTTCATCAAGCGATTTGGGCAACAGGACCAAAGCGCCAAGGCCCAGCAATGTAAAGCCTGGAATGGCCGCCCACCAATGCCCGCCAAACAATAAAGTGAGAAAGACCAGACCAACGGAAAGGAATAGTCCACCCCAAAACAATCTTGAGGCGTTCTCAAGGATGCCCATTGTCTGTGCGAGCGCCAAACCGCCACCCACCAGAAGCAGAAAACCGAACACGATATTTGGGTCAAACCGTTTCATTACACACCTCACTAACTGATTTTCACTGAAGCCGCACCCGCATCCACGCTCAGGTCAACGGCGTTGGCGGCAGTGTCGTAATCCTGCGATTGATAATAACCACCGCTGCGCGGAAAACGAGACTCATCCACTTTCAAATCAACAGCACCAACTGTGGCGCGGATTCGGGCGGAGACTCCTGCGGGGACGATCACTTCAAGGGAAGCCGCACCAAGATCGAGGTCCGCACGGAAGCGGCCGCGTGATGGCAGGGTCAATTTCGTTTCGCTGGCACCAGTTTCCAGTTTTAAGTCAGTGATGGTCAGGTCGCGCAAATCGAGCGCGGCTTTGTTCGCACCGAGATTCATGGTCAGAGCCATGGGAAGGTTCGCATTCAGGGCGACATCCCAATCAAGCTGGTTGCCTCCGCCGAAAAATGGAAAATCCACAAATTCTTTTGCAGGCTTCATGCGCACATCGAGGCTATCACCATTGCGCGTGGACTTTTGATTCAGCCCACCTGCAAATGTGCCGCGAGCCACCTCGCTGGGCGATGCGCCGCCATGCAGTTTCAACTCACCTGCGCCGTGATTGATGCGCACATGCGCAGACGATGCTCCCTGCAGATCAATGGATGCGTTTTCATCTTCGATCTTGCCGCGCATGAACACGCCCAACAGCACCCAACCACCCGCCAGCAAAAGGGCCAGCGGCCAGAACAGACTTGAAATCGAGTTGCCGTTCGGAAGCCTGAGACCCATCTGATCGAACAACAGGAACAAACCCCATAACAGCAGGGCTGATCCCCAAAACAATTGACTGCGACGCATATTATTCCTCGCTTCTATTTCGGAAGGAGCGATACAATCCGCGCCCCAAAACATAAATGCCAAGCAAGATCAACAGGATCGGAGCGCCGTAATCCCCAAGCAGGTTCCATTTTCCGAAGAATGCGGAAAAGACAAGGAAAAGCACAGCACTGACAACCATCATATTCAATCCACGTTTGAGGTTGTGGGCGGTGTTCTCACCAAGAATGCCCTGCAACACTGTGCCAACCCCTACAAACCCGGGGATGAGCGTCCACATGTATGACCAGGAATCGTAGCTGCGGGTGACTTCTTGAAAATAAAAGATGCCGCCAATGCCAGCCACGATCGAAGCAGGGACGGAAAGCCCCGGTGAGCCCAGCACCAACCCCACAATGAAGATCGCCCCGCCGATCAAAACCAGATTGATGGGCCATTCTGTGTATCGTTCAAAAAAGGTGTGGAAGGCAGGCATGGTCTGATCGAGCAAAAACCACGCCCCGAGCAAGATCAAAAGGATGCCAAGGGCAAGTTGTGTACGGCCTTGTTTGTTCATAGTGGATTCTCCTTGAAACACAAATATCAAATCTAGTTTATTACTGTTCGAATAAAAAGAAAAGTCTTACTTCATCTACGCAGAAATACGGCGAAAGTTGTCAGGCGGAGTGCGCGAGGGCAAACTCAAGGACCGCCTCAAATAAAACCGACAGCCCAGCCTGTGCGGGGCGCAGATCACCAGACATGCTCCACCTGCCGCCAGCCAGCGAATCTGAAATGGAAAAGGCCGCCAAGGCGGGCCGCCCGTTCGCTTTTGCAACCGCATACATGGCCGCCGCCTCCATATCCACTGCCAAAACCCCGCGCTGCTGATAGGCCAGCACATCCCTGCGCAACTCACGAAACGGGGCATCTGTTGTCCATGTGAGGCCGTGAAAGTACGGACGATTTCCTTTTTTCAGAATAGCCCCCACCCCCTCAGCCATTTCCTGAGAGGCCTCCACTGATTCTTCTTCAGGAAGATAGTGCCGAGTCACCCCTTCACCGCGAATTGCCCTTGTTGAAAGGATCAGACTCCCAGCCGAAAGATTTTCCTGCAACCCGCCTGCCATGCCGATC
>DAOQID010000122.1:0-11675 GCA_035339375.1 Anaerolineales bacterium
TTGATGACACAGAACTGAACCGCGCTGTGTCTGTCTGCAATGGCTTGCGAACCATCAGCGGCGATGAGAGTTGCAGAAACAGAATCAGGCGTCGGGTAGTGAGAAGCGAGGGCTTCATCCAGCGGCACCGCGCAGCGAATATTGGCATCCGCCTGTTTGGCAGAATCCACTTTGGAGCGCAGCGCATCCAATTCAGAAGAATAGGTTTCAAGGAGTTTCTGCGCGAGTTCCTGCGCCTCCTCTTTCTTCTTTCTTCTTTCTTTTGCGCCCTGCCCAACCTGCTTGACCTGTGTGTAGATTTCCTGATAGTTAATTGGCATAGAACATTTGTGCAAAATTTTAGCCGTAAACCAACCAAAATACAAGGTGGTGCGGTTCTCTTAAAAATAAATAAGTCATCCCCAGACGGGAACTTTTTCTGAAGATGGGTCGTCTGATAGGCATAACACTTAAGGAGACATACAATGAACAAGAAAATTTTGGTATTTGCAATATTGGCCTTCGCCCTCATTCTGAGCGCCTGCGGCCCAACCACGATCAATCAGGAAGCACCTGCCGTTGTTCGCACATTAAACGTCAACGGACTCGGACAGGTCAACCTCACACCTGATATCGCCTATATTTATATTGGTGTTCACACAGAAGGTGCAACCGCCACTGAAGCAGTGGAAGCGAACAAGACCCAGACCACTGCACTGATCGCTTCGATCAAGAAATCAGGCGTGGATGAAAAAGATATCCGCACCACCAATTTCAGCATCTGGCCTTCACAGCAATACGGCCCCGATGGCACGATCAGCGGCACTGTTTACATGGTGGATAACACGGTCAATGTGACTGTGCGTGATCTTGAAAACCTCGGTGACCTGCTCGATTCAGCCATCAGCGCGGGTGCCAATACCATCAACAGCATCCAGTTCGATGTAGCGGACAAGGTTGAGGCTTTGAAGGAAGCCCGTGCCAAAGCCGTTGCAGATGCGCAGGCTCAGGCGCAGGAACTGGCCGAAGCCGCTGGCGTTTCACTCGGCGACATTCAGACCATCAGCTTCTATGAAAATAGCGTTTACCCCATGGATATGGGCAAAGGTGGTGGCGGTGCAGCCTATGATGCAGCCTCGGCTGTGCCGATCCAACCTGGTCAGTTGACGGTGTCTGTGAACGTCAACATGGTGTACTCGATCAAATAAACGCATCACCCTTAACCGAAACCTGCTCCTGAACAAGGAGCAGGTTTTACGTTTCATCCTCCTCTCCTGAATGCGGCAAGTTGTGGTTGAGTTTGGGAGAGGTGCCTTTTTGGGCGGTGAAGGCTGGGCGCGTTATAATCCCGTATCATTCCCAATCAAGGAGTCACTTTATGTTAAGAGTTGGATACATCGGTCTTGGATTAATGGGCAAATCCATCGCGCGGAATATTCTCAAGGCGGGTTTTCCTGTGGTCGTGCATAACCGTTCCCGCGGCGCAGTGGATGAACTGGTCGCTGAAGGGGCCGTTGCGGCAAATTCGCCGAAGGAAGTGGCCGAACAAGTGGATGTGGTTTTCACCAACCTGCCCGATTCACCCGATGTGGAGAAAGTGGCATTGGGAGAAAACGGAATCCTCGCGGGTGGGCGCGCTGGCCTCATTGTGGTGGATAACTCCACCATCAAACCTGCTTCTGCGCGTTTGGTCGCAGAGAAGTTGAAAGAGAAGGGAATCTTCTCGTTGGATGCCCCTGTTTCAGGCGGCGATATTGGCGCGAAGAACGGCACACTGACCATCATGGTCGGTGGCGAGGTTGAAGCGCTGGAGAAGGTGATGCCTGTATTCCAAGCGATGGGCAAAACCATCACACATGTGGGTGATGCAGGTGCCGGGCAGGTGGCGAAGGCCGCCAACCAGATCATGGTCGCCGCACAGATGGTGGCGATGGGTGAATTGCTGGTCTTTTCCAAAAAAGCTGGCGTTGACCCCCGCAAAGTGGTGGATGCGATCAAAGCTGGTGCAGCGCAATGCTGGGCGCTTGATATCAAACCCCCGCGTTTGTTCGATGGCAACCGCAACCCTGGCTTCAAATCGTACATGCAGTTGAAGGATATGAAGATCGTTTTGGATACCGCAAAAGAATACGGTGTACCCGTCACCTCCACCGAGGAAAATACAAGGTTCTACCAAATGATGATCGATATGGGGCTGGGCGAGCTGGATAACTCTGCCGTGGTGGGTGTGATCGAAAAACTGGCGGGTGTTGAGATCATCTAAACGTTAACACGTTTGAACGTTCCAACGTTTAAAACCTGTAAACTCGAATGCAAATCAACCAGCCTGTCCCTGATTTCGAACTGCCTGATCTTGATGGCAATCTTCACCGCTTGAGCGAGAATCGCGGGAAGATTGTCATCGTTAATTTCTGGTCGTGTGAGTGTCCGCATTCGGAGCGCACCGACAAGGCGATCATGGCGATGTTCGTGCAGCACTTGCACCGCGCTGCCGAAAACGATGCAGTGACAGAGTGGCGTGACGAGGTAAAAATGCTGTCCATCGCGTCGAATCGAAATGAACAGGTGGAGGCGTTGAAAACTGCCGCTGAGGCCCGCCGCCTGCCCACGGTCCTGTTGGATGCGGATTGCCGCGTGGCAGATCTGTTTGAGGCGCAGACCACTCCCCATGTGTTTGTCGTGGATCGGGAGGGAATCCTTCGCTACTGTGGCGCAGTGGATGATGCCACCTTTCGGAATCGGATGCCCACCCGTTTCTTTCTGGACCTGGCGGTTGAGGCGCTGCTCGATGGGCAGTTGCCAGCGCTGACAGAATCCCCCGCCTATGGCTGCGCCATTGTCCGTGAAATTTGATAGAATCAAAACGTGATCGAGCTCAAACAGCGCGTGATGTTTTTGGATAAGATGCACCTCTTCAATGGGTTGAAAGAGGAGCAGTTATCTGGCATTGGTCAAAAACTGACCGAGCGCGAATTTTCTGCGGGGAGTGTTATTTTTAAGCGCGGCGATAAACCCGATGGCTTTTACATGGTCTATAAAGGCAGGGTCAAAGTGACCCGTCCGCGTGATGTGGGGGAGGATTTTCTGGCGTGGCTGGCACCGGGCGATTATTTTGGCGAAGAAGCCCTGTTTGAAAACCGAAATCGTTCGGCCACCATCACCGCCATGGAAAATAGCACCCTGCTTTTTCTCACGCGTGAGGAATTTGAAAAACTGCTTGACCGTTATGATGTTCTGAAGCCGAATTTCAAAGTGGCCATCAAGAGCCGCAAGCTGGCACGTTCGACCCGTTTCAAATGGCTGGGTAAGAACGAAGTCATTTATTTTATTGCCCGCAGACATAAATTGAAGTTGTATCAGGCCCTGGTGTATCCGGTGCTTGCGCTGGCGATCCCTGCCGGGTTGTTTGGATTGGGTGTGTTGACAGCCGCCACGACCCCCTATGCACTGGCTACTGTGGCTTTGGTTGGAATCCTTGGTTGGGGGGTGTGGAATGCCATTGACTGGAGCAATGACTATTACATCGTCACCAATCAACGCGTGATCTGGTTGGAGAAAGTGATCGGCCTGCATGACAGCCGCGAAGAAGCGCCGTTGGGCACGATCCTTTCTGTGGGTGTGGAAACCGATGCGGTTGGCCGTGTGCTGGATTATGGCAATGTGATCGTGCGTACCTTTGTCAGCAGGCTTGAATTCGATTATGTCGACCACCCCAATCAGGCTGCAGATATGATCCGCGAATATTGGGAACGCACAAAAGCCATCACCACCCGCAGCCAGATGGATGTGATGAAGGACACCATCAAACAAAAATTGGGCCTGCCCTTGGATAAACGTCCGCAGGTGGAGCTTTCTCCGGTGGTGCCCGAAGATCAGGAAAAGATCGCAAAAACACCTTATTGGATTCTTGCGCTCTCCGCCCTTTTTAAATTACGTGTCGAGGAAGGCGCCACCGTCATTTACCGCAAACATTGGATCGTGTACTTGCAAAGAGGCTGGCGTTCACTGTTGACCACGCTCGGTGTCGTTTTTGTGTTCTTTGCCCGCATCTGGTATTTTGCGTCCTCGCCGACCGCATCCTTTATGAAGCCGAATGCCGATGGTGCGCTCAGGCCCGATACGCTTTTGTTGACCATTCCGGTGTTGATGCTGCCGATCGGTTTTTGGCTATGGTATGAATACACCGACTGGAAGAACGATATCTTCAAAGTCACATCCGATGAGATCATAGATCTTGACCGCAAGCCTTTTGGTAAAGAGGAACGCCGCTCTGCCCAGATCGAAAGTATTTTGAGCACCTCTTATAAACGCGAAGGATTGATCGCCAACATCTTTAACTATGGCACGGTCAATATTTCGGTGGGCGGTAACCAACTGGCCTTTGAAGATGTGATCGATCCTGCCGGGGTTCAGGCGGATATCAACCGCAGGCGTTCGGCACGTATTGCCAAAAAGAATGAAGATGCAGGCAAGGATGACCGCGAACGCTTTGCCACCTGGCTGGCGGCCTATCATCAGAACATCAACGAATTCACCGCTCCGGTGAAGGTGGTAAAGGAAGATACCGCCTCCACAAACCAATTTACAAAATTCAATCCGCCCGGCATGGAAGACATGGCCGCCGAAGATAACGAACAGGATATGGGCGGGACTGACATGGCGGGTGGGGAATAGCCTGCAATGTGCGGTATCATTGCGGCTCAAAATGACCAAAGACAAGTTTTAGCAAAAAGGAAGACCAAAGAATGGCTTTAAGAGAAATCGTATTCCTGCCCGAGCCTGTATTGCGGCGCAAGGCCAAACCCGTGACGAAATTCGACAAGGAATTGCAAACCCTCATCGATGACATGATCGAAACCATGCGCGAGGCACCGGGCGTCGGCCTGGCCGCTCCGCAGGTGAACATTTCGCAGCAGCTGGCTGTGATCGAATATGACGAGGATGAAGACGAAGAGGAAAATGAAGATGCCCCTCCGAAGCCGAAGAAGTTGTATGTCATCATCAACCCGGAGATCATCAAGGCTTCTGAAGAAAAGGTGATGGGGATTGAAGGCTGCCTTTCGATTCCCGGCTTGCAAGGCGAAGTGGAACGACATCAGTCCATTCAAGTGAAGGCGCTCAACCGCCATGGCAGCCCTGTCAAACTCAAGGTGGATGGCTGGATGGCGCGCATTTTCCAACATGAGATCGACCATCTGAACGGAGTCCTCTTCACAGACCGTGCCACCCGCGTCTGGAAGCCAAGAGAGGATGAGGACGTTCCGCTCGATTAGCAATTCCCTGAAAATGAGCATCCGCCTCCTCACTCCCGATGACCTGCCCCGCCTACGAGAATTTTGGATCGAACACTGGGGCAGTGACCTGATGATCACACGCGGCGAATCTATCCGTTGTGATGAAGTGGAGGGGTTTGTCTACGGTGAGTGGCTCGGCCTGTTGACCTTTCTTGTCCGCGGTGATGAATGTGAGATTACTTCGCTCGATAGTTTGCAGGCTGGGCAGGGAATTGGCTCAGCCCTGCTGGAAGCAGTTCTGGCAGAAGTAAAAAAGAGACATTGCCGCCGTCTGTTTCTCATCACCACCAACGACAACCTGCACGCGCTCGGCTTTTATCAAAAACGTGGATTCGAACTGGCGGCCCTGTATCGCGGTGCGGTCAACCAATCGAGGAAGTTTAAACCGTCCATTCCATTGCTTGGAGAAAACAATATTCCCCTCCGCGATGAGATCGAACTTGAGATGCAAGTTTGAATGGCAAGACAAGTTTTCAGCCTTTCCAAACCACCGCCTTCCAACCCGTAACTTACAACCCGATGTACCTCAAACACCTCTCCCTTACCAACTTTCGCAGTCTCACCCGCCTGGATACTGAACTTCCACGGCGGGCAATTGTGTTGGTGGGGAGCAATGCGCAAGGCAAAACCAGCGTGCTTGAGGCGATCTATTTTCTGGCGGCATTCACTTCCTTCCAAACCCATGTGGACCGGCAGATCGTCAATTTTCACGAAGCAAAGAATCCCCTCGCTGTGACCCGCCTTGTGGCAGATTACCAGCGTGGAAAATCGAAACATCATCTCGAAGCGCGGCTGATCCTTGAACCCACTGGCGTGAATGGGCAAAGACTCCGCAAAGAGATTCTGCTGGATGGGGTTAAGCGTCACGCCAGCGATGTCATCGGGCATTTCAACGCGGTCATCTTTGTGCCGCAGATGTCGCAGATCGTGGAGGGCGGCCCCGATGAACGCAGGCGGTATCTTAACCTCGCCCTGGCACAAACTGTCCCTGCGTATGCGCGGGCGCTCAGCGAATACAATCAGGCGTTGACCCAGCGTAACGCCCTGCTCAAGGCGCTGAGTGAACGAGGAGGAAACAGTGACCAGCTTCAGGTGTGGGATGAAGCGTTGGTCAAATTCGGGGCGCAGATCATTTTGTGGCGGATTCAAGCCGTGCAGGAGATCGAGCGTTTCGCGTCGCGCATCCATCACGAATTGACTCGCGGTGCCGAGATTTTGCGCCTTGCCTATGAACCCGCCTACGACCCCCTGCCCAAACCGAATGGACAACTGGGCTTGAAACTGGATACAACCATTGACCGTTCATCCATTGAGTTGGGTGAAATTCAGGATGGATTCTTGGCGCGGCTCAAACAGATCCGCAGTGAAGAGATCGCGCGTGGCGTGACCACGATCGGCCCGCATCGCGATGACCTGCGATTCATCATCAACAAAGCAGATGTGAGCGATTACGGTTCGCGTGGACAACTCCGCACGACCCTGCTCGCGCTTAAACTCGCCGAAGTGGAATGGATGAAGGAACGCACCGGTGAATGGCCTGTGATTCTGCTCGATGAAGTGATGGCCGAACTTGATACCAGTCGCCGTGCTGACCTGCTGAAATACGTCAGCCCCGATGCACAGGTGTTGTTTACCACAACGGATTTGACTTTGTTCGCGCCGGAGTTTGTGCAAAGCGCGGAGGTTTGGAATGTGAAGGGTGGTGTGGTTACGTCGAAGTAGCAATGAGGTTATTTTCATAATTAACTGAAAATGGGTGAAATCAAGAAAATGGGATAGGTGATGACAATGGGCAGGATTAAACGCGATGATTTTCAAAGTTATAAAACCGATTTTTTTACCATGAGCCATCCATGGGTGATGCTGAGTGTTGCCATTTTGTTGGTCAACGACTATGTCTTGAAGGTATATTTTCCTTCCTGGCTTACCGGCAAACTCAGCGACCTTGCGGGGCTGTTTTTCTTTCCCATTCTCTTGAGTGCAGTATTGAATATTGTTCTTGAGCCGTTGAAATTTCAACCACGTCACATTGCTTTTTCGTCCTTTTGGTTTACCGCATTATGGTTTACTTTAATCAAAACCCTGCCGTTCTTCAGCGGCCTGACTGGGGATATTCTTTCCTCTCTGATGTCGCTCCCTGTAAAAATTATATGTGACCCGACTGACATGATTGCATTAGCAATGCTTTTTCCTGCATGGAAATTGCGATTGAGCGCAGGGAATGGCAGGATGACAAAAAAGCGCGGGCTGTCATATGCAATGTTGTTTATAGCATCCCTTGCAGCCATGGCTTCTGGCCCTAGTGGCAACATTAGGGTAATAACGCGCCTTGTTGTTCATGAAAATAAAATCTATACGTATCATGACTACTCTAAAGACCCATACTCCTCTAATGACCCATACGCCAGCAGTAGTTATGAAGAGAATTATTACAGCTCTGATGGCGGGCAGACATGGGAAAGATCGAACGAAACACTCCCTTTGCAAGTCGTTGATCAATTTATGGTTCCCTCAAAATTGCCTTTCACGTTGTGCCTGCCGAAAGCACCGAACACGTGTTACCGCACAGGCAAAGAAACGATTCTCGAATCCCTTGATGGCGGAAAAACATGGAATGTTAGTTGGCGCATTCCATTGGGCAGGGAGGAGTTTTTGTCTCGCATTCTGGCAAGGCATCATCTTGGGCCGTATGATCTGGTCTCTCTTGATTACAATGGAGAACAGGTGGTTGTTGCGGCCATTGGTTTGCAAGGCGTCCTAGTCAAAATGAGCGATGCTCCTTGGATTTCTGTTGGGGTGGACGGGTTGGGTCCAATTTATTTTGAGGCAAGGAATATAAACGAGGCAGTGGATGCCATAGATGAAGAGATCGTCGCCCTCGGCCTGGTGGCTATCGTGCTTTTTCTGGTCAATGCGTTTTTTAATGTCGTGAGAAAGGGCGATCAGGGTGTTTACTTCGTAGCAGTAACATTGATTACGTTTTTTGGTGCGTTAGGTATGCTAGGACTTCACTTCACCCCCATGGGCTTTACCGACGCGAGCCCGCCTTTCCTAGACGGTTCTTCCTTGCTTTTTTTGAATGGGTTTGCCGTGGTCATGTTTGCCCTCCAGCAGATACTCACTGGAGTGGGAAAACAAGGCGCAAGAAATCTTTTCGTGCTTTTCATGACCTGGCTGGTTTCCTGCTCGCTTTTTCTCCTTTGGGCATACGGCGTTATTCACGTGTATGAAACTGCGAAAACAATAGCCGTTGTTTTACATGTGTTTTCTATGTTGTGGGTTGTCTATTTTTTTGTCAGGGGACCAATTCAAAATAAAGGACCAGTTTTGTAGCTTCGCGTGAAATACACTGTGAGTACATAGATATAATGCTCCCAATGATTCAATTTTTCGATGCCGCTTTCGACATCACGCGATAACGATAGTGTAAAATTGCCCGTATGTCTGAAACAGGGAAATACGATGTTCTTGTCATCGGTTCGTTGAACGCCGACCTCGTCGTCCGTGCGCCGCGATTTCCGCAGCCCGGCGAAACCATCAGCGGTGATGACTTGCACACCATTCCTGGCGGCAAGGGGGCCAATCAGGCTGTTGCTGCAGCGCGGCAGGGTGGCAGGGTGGCCATGTTGGGGCGCGTGGGCATGGATAACTTCGGCGATTTCCTGCTCGAAAACCTCAAGCAAAACCAAGTGGATGTTTCCAATGTCCAGCGTGATGATGCCTCCACGGGAACTGCCATTATCGTGGTGGATGCGAACGGGCAGAACAGCATCGTGCTATCTGCTGGAGCGAACGGTCATGTCTCTTCTGCGGATGTGGATCGCGCTTCTTCCTTAACCCCGAACCTGATCCTGCTCCAATTGGAAATTCCTACCCCGACGGTGCTTCACGCTGCGCAATTTGCCAAAGCGAACGGTGCGCGTGTCATCCTCAACCCGGCGCCTGCACAACCCCTCCCCGATGACTTGATCCGCCTTGCAGATTTCATCATTCCCAATGAAACCGAATTAAGCCTGTTGACCGGGCTTGAGGTCAAAGACAGCGCCTCTGCCGAAGCGGCTGCGAAAGCCCTGCTCAAACGCGGCGTAGAGAATGTCATTGTTACGTTGGGAAGCAAAGGGGCATTGGTCGTGTCCGATACACGGGTGATGCAGGTGGATGCCTATCCAATTGACGTTGTCGATACCACAGCCGCAGGCGATGCCTTCATCGGCGGATTCGCCTCATCTCTCCTGCGCGGACTTGAACTCAAAGATGCGGTTCGATATGCAAATGCCTGTGGCGCGCTCGCTGCAACCAAATTCGGCGCACAACCATCCCTGCCAACAAAAAACGAAGTGGAAACCTTTATGTCATTGCATGACCAGTGACCTTTCGCCCGAAGCGATCTCATCGCGGCCGTTGAGACCGCTCACCACATGAACTGCCTGTCAATTCATGTGCGGCGCAAGTGTTCCCAGATCATCGCTCTCCTCGCAATGACGGGGAAAAAATAAATGAACCCAAAACGAATCATCATAGACACCGACCCCGGCGTAGACGACGCGCTGACATTTCTCCTTGCCCTTGCTTCCCCTGAAATCCAGCTCGAGGCATTGACCACCGTCCACGGTAACACGAATGTGGAAAATACCACGCGCAATGCGCTGGCTGTATTGGAATTCCTTCACGCGGAAAATATCCCTGTGGCGAAGGGATGTTCGTTGCCGTTGCTCGTTCCACTGCACAAATCAGGTGACATGGTGCATGGTGCGGGTGGAATCGGCAATACAAACCTGCCAGAACCCAAAAACAAACCCGTTGACGAACATGCGATTGATTATTTGATCCAGCGTGTGCTGGCCGAGCCGAAGGAACTCAGCATTTTTCCCATCGGCCCGTTGACCAATATTGCGCTGGCCATTCGCAAAGAACCGCGTTTTGCCGAAGCCGTGAAGGAACTGGTCATCATGGGTGGCTCTCTGCGTGCGGGCGGAAATATCACCCCCGCTGCTGAATTCAACCTGCATGCCGACCCGCATGCCGCGCATATCGTTTTTCACTCGGGAATTCCCATTACGTTGATCCCTTTGGATGTGACCTATAAATGCCTGCTCACTTCTGAAGATGTGGAGCGTTTGAACAGAACGGGCTCGCCCATTGCCCGATTTGTCCGCGATGCGACGGGGGTTTACATGGAGTTTTACAAGAAATACGAGGGCTTCGATGGTTGTGCGCTGCACGATCCGCTGACATTGGCGACAATCATTGCGCCCGAACTGCTAACCTTCGAGAATCATTACGTGGATGTGGATATTTCTGGCGGAATTTCGATGGGGAACACACTGGCCGATTTCATGAAGGTTTCGAAGAAGCCCGCAAATGTGAAGGTTGCCCTCGGTGTGCGTGGGCGCGAATTTGTGGAATTATTTATTGAGCGGATGGAAACTCTGTCTGCTTCCGTCGGCACCCACACCGCCGAGGACGGCGGCTGAGCATAGGAAGGTACAGAGAAAAAATCATGCCCAAACACATCATTTTAGACACTGACCCCGGTATTGACGACTCTTTGGCGATCTTGCTCGCTCTGGCCTCGCCCGAACTTGTCCTCGATGGAATCAGCACGATCCACGGGAATGCATCCACGGCGCAGGTGACGAGGAATGCGCTGGCGATTTTGGAACTGGCAAAGGCGGGGCACATCCCTGTTTATGCGGGCTGTGAATTGCCGCTTGTGCAGCCGTCCCTGCTCAGCCCGGAGACTCACGGCGACAGCGGCCTGGGTTATGCAAAACTGTCAGAACCGCTGGGCAGGCCCCAGCTTAAGCACGGAAGCGATTTCCTCATCGAGAGGATCATGTCGTCGGTGGAGGATGTCACGTTGGTGGCGATCGGTCCGCTGACGAATGTCGCCATGGCGATTCGCAAGGAGCCGCGCATTGTGGAGAAGGTGAAGGAGGTTTTCATCATGGGCGGGGCGATTCGGCATCAGGGCAATACCACGCCGCTGGCGGAGTACAACACCTTTGTTGACCCGCATGCCGCGCACATCGTTTTTCATTCGGGCATGCCGATGATCCTCACGCCGCTGGATGTAACCTATCAATGTATTTTTCTAAAAGAGGATCTGGACAGGTTGTTAAAGATCGATTCGCCGATCACGAAGTTCATCGCGGATGCGACCCGCTTTTACATGGAGTTCCACGATGAATACCAAAAGATAGATGGCTGCGTGATCAATGACCCGATGACTCTGGCGTTGACGTTCATGCCTGAGATCTGCGATTACGAATCTCTTTATGTGGATGTGGATATCTCGACAGGCGTTGGGCTGGGAAATACGTTCGCTGATTTTTATAACTACGAAAAGAAGAAGCCGAATATGAAGGTGGCCCTGGGGGTTCGTCCGCGCATGTTCATGGA
>DAOQID010000123.1:0-3449 GCA_035339375.1 Anaerolineales bacterium
TTGCCGACCAACTCTATCGAGCGGTGTGCTCTATATCTGCAAACATAGCTGAAGGTTACTCCCGTTCTACAGGAAAAGACCGTGCTCGTTTTCTCGAATACTCACTTGGTTCTGCAAGAGAATCTCGTGATTGGTATTTCAAATCACGCCATACGCTGAAAGAAGAAGTTGTCAAACATCGAATTGACTTGTTGACTCAAATAATCAAAATGCTAAGCATTCTTACACCCAATCAACGCCAAAAAGGAATCCGCGAAGAACAAGCTGAATACGTTATTTTACAATCATCAGATTTCAATATTGATTTAGAGACTCCACTTCCATAATCCACTCACCACTTTCCACTCACCACTTTCCACTCACTAGAGGTACTCCATGACCTTCTCAAACTCAATCGACACCCCTCATCACTTCCTCGCCCAGCTTGCTGGCAACTGGCGCGGTACATCCAAACTTTGGATGGAGCCAGGCAAACTTGCCGACGAATCCCAGATCGTTGGAACCATCCAACTCCTGCTGGAAGGACGCTTTGCCCTCTTCCTGTATCAATCGTCCATTGAAGGTGAAGCACAGCATGGCATGTTTACCTTTGGCTATAACACCAGCCTCGAACAATTCGAAACCTCATGGGTGGATTCGTTCCACACCAACACGGGCATCATGTTTTGCACAGGCAGGGAATTGGGCGGCGGTTTCTCTGTCACTGGCAGTTATCCCGACCCCAGCGGAGGCCCGGATTGGAACTGGCGCACCGAAGTGGAATTGAACGGCGATCAACTGACCATCACCGCCTACAACATCACCCCTGAAGGGGAAGAAGCCAAGGCCACCGAAATGGCGCTGACAAGATTGAAGAAATAAAAGTGTCATGTCGTTGCGAGGAGCGCTCTTGTTTTTTTGCGACGAAGCAACCTCCAATTACGAACGAGATTGCTTCGTCGGGACGAACACCCTCCTCGCAACGACATATCAAATGGAGACAAAATGAAAATCCTCATCATTGGCGGCACACGTTTTTTAGGTAGGCATCTCGTTGAGTCTGCATTTGCTCGCGGACATGAAGTGACCTTGTTCAACCGCGGCAAATCCAACCCTGATCTGTTTAAGCAAGTCCAAACCATCAGAGGTGATCGTGAAAAAGATCTGGATCAGATTGCAGGTGTGTACGATGCGGTCATTGATACCTGCGGATATTTTCCGCGCATCGTCCGCATGTCCGCCGAAGCGTTGAAGGGCAAGGCCCGGTCTTATGTTTTTATCTCAAGCATTTCGGTGTACGCAGGTTTCAGCAAAATTGGAATCAACGAAAGCGACCCCGTTGGAAAGATTGAAGATGAAACCATCGAAGAGATCACGGGCGAGTCGTATGGCCCGTTGAAGGCATTGTGTGAAAACGCCGTGCAGGATGTCTTTGGCGAACAGGCATTGATCGTCCGCCCTGGACTCATTGTTGGCCCGCATGACCCCACTGACCGCTTCACCTATTGGCCTGTGCGCGTGGCTCGCGGCGGCGATGTGCTCACGCCCGAAAAGCCCGATGTGCCAATTCAAATTATTGATGTCCGTGACCTGTCCGATTTTGTCATTGAGCTTCTTCAACAAAATGAGTTTGGCGTTTTCAATGCAACCGGCCCAGCGCATGAACTGACTTTGGGTGCAATGTTGAATGCCTGTAAACAGGTCAGCGGCAGCGGCAGCGGCGCGAATTTCAAATGGGCATCGGTTGAGTTCCTAAATCAGAACCAGGTTGCGCCGTGGAGCGATATGCCTGTTTGGGTTCCCAATGTGCCTGAAGATGCAGGCTTCTCCCGTGTGGATATTTCAAAAGCGATGCGATCTGGCTTGAAATTTATGCCGCTCGAAAAAACGATTCATGACACGCTCGAATGGGAAAAGTCGCGTCCGTCAGATCATGAATGGCGCGCTGGCTTGAAACCCGAACGTGAAAAGGAATTACTGAGGCTGCTCGATGTTCAATAAAATTCTCATCGCCAACCGCGGCGAGATCGCCATCCGCATCATGCGCGCCTGCCGCGAACTCGGCATCAAAACCGTTGCCGTGTATTCCGAAGCGGATAAAGATGCACAGCATGTCCAGTTTGCCGACGAAGCCGTTTTGATCGGCAGCGCTGCGCCGAAAGAATCATACCTAAATGCGGATGCCTTACTCCGTGCCGCACTCGGCTCAAAAGCAGAGGCTATTCACCCGGGCTATGGATTTCTCTCAGAGAACGCATCCTTCGCCCTGAAAGTTGAATCAGCGGGATTGACATTTATCGGCCCTTCAGCAGATTCGATCCGCGCCATGGGCGATAAAGCCGAATCGAAGATCGCGATGAAAAAGGCGGGCGTGCCAACCGTCCCTGGCTTTGAAGGGCTGACATCAGAAGAAGAGTTCAAAAAAGCCGCACAGGAAATTGGCTACCCTGTATTGATCAAAGCCTCTGCGGGCGGCGGCGGCAAAGGTATGCGTGTGGTCAATTTTGAAAATGAATTGAGCGAAGCCATCGAATCCGCGCGGCGCGAAGCCTTGAATTCCTTCGGTGATGAAAGGCTGCTGATCGAAAAATATCTCGCAGACGCCCATCACATTGAGTTTCAAGTCTTTGGCGATAAACATGGAAACCTTGTTCATCTTTTCGAGCGCGAATGTTCCGTGCAGCGCAGACATCAAAAGATCATCGAAGAGACACCCTCGCCGTTACTCACGCCTGAGATCCGCGCAAAGATGGGCGAAGCCGCAGTTGCGGCGGCCAAAGCCGTTAATTACTACAACGCAGGCACCATCGAATTCATCTTCGACCCCCAACTTGCAACTTTAAACCTTCAACCTTTCTACTTCCTCGAAATGAACACAAGACTTCAAGTCGAGCATCCCATCACCGAACTCACCGCAGGCATTGACCTTGTCCAGTGGCAGATTCGTATTGCAGCAGGAGAGAAATTCCCCTTCACGCAAGGTGACTTTCACCAGCACGGACATGCCATCGAGTGCCGTGTTTACGCCGAAGACCCATCCAATGGATTTTTGCCCAGTACAGGAAAACTTTTGCAATTGATCGAACCGCGCGGTCCGGGCATCCGCGTGGATTCGGGCTTCAAAACGGGCAGCGAGGTGACGCATTTCTACGATCCGCTGTTGGCGAAGTTGATCGTCCATGCTGAGAACCGCAATGCGGCCATTCAAAGAATGCAAACTGCCTTACGCGAGTTTGTTGTTCATGGCGTAGTGACGAATATGGATTTCATGCAGGCAGTCTTGCAGCATGATGACTTTGCGCAGGGCAAAGTGTCCACGCGTTGGGTGGAGCGGAATTTTGGTGAGTGGCATCCTGTCGAAGCTGAAAAAGAAGCGCTGATCGCTGCGGCGCTTGCGGATGTGCTTTTTGTAGGCGGCAAGACCCAATCCGCTGTTTCAAATGAAACCGATCCCTTCAACCCGTGGAAGC
>DAOQID010000123.1:3549-11562 GCA_035339375.1 Anaerolineales bacterium
GGCAAGACCCAATCCGCTGTTTCAAATGAAACCGATCCCTTCAACCCGTGGAAGCAGACAGGGAATTATCGGAATTAGCCATGAAAACAACCTTCGACACACAAACTCTTGAGATCACTCCGTCGGGAGATCATTACCTTGCCGTGATGGATGGCAGAAAAATCCTGGTCGAGGTCATTCGTGTGGATGCGGCGCAGGGGCGCATGGATTTACGCTTCACCGAACTTTCAGAGTCCGATTCCATCCGTGTATCCGTTTCAAAGTCCGTTTACGTCTCTTCCGATATGGCGAAGCGCTGGGTGACGGTGGATGGTCACACAACCATGCTCACGAAAACCTCGGGCGCCAAACAAGGCGTCAGACATGATCATGCCGGGGGATTGATCGCCCCGATGCCGGGTCAAGTGCGAAGCGTGGCTGTGGGTGTGGGAGATGTCGTTAAGAAGGGTCAAACCCTTTTGACGATGGAGGCCATGAAGATGGAAATCCGCATTCAGGCTTTGAAAGACGGCGTGGTTTCGGATCTTCCTGTTCAGGTTGGTCAAACAGTGGAGAGGGAGCAGATTCTGATTGAGATCGTTGACAGGGTGGAACATTAAACGTTCAACCTTTAAACCTGCAAACGTTCCAACGGAGGTTGTATGGCTGGAAAATATTTTGAAGACCTGGATGTGGGGATGCATTTCAAACATTCGGCGGGGCGTACGGTGACTGAAATGGATAATGTGCTGTTTTCTTCGCTGACGATGAATACGCAGCCATTGCATGTGAACGAGGATTTTGCCGCGAACACGGAATTTGGTCAGCGTATTGTGAATGGGATTTTCACGCTTGGGTTGGTGGTGGGCCTGACCGTGGCTGAATTGAGCGAGGGAACGATCATTGCCAATTTGGGGTATGACAAAGTGGTACATCCCAACCCGACTTTTCACAACGATACGATCTACGCTGAGACCGAAGTGCTGGAAAAACGTGAGTCGAAATCGCGCTCAAATGCGGGGATCGTGAAGTTCAGGCACACAGGAAAAAAATCGGATGGTACGATTGTGGTCCAATTTGAACGAACGGCTTTGTTTTTGAAGAAAGGTCAACGCCTCGACTTTTTGCCAAGATCCGAAAGCCAATCTTACGACCTGTAACTTTCAACTTTCAACCTTGAACTGGAGCTCTCATGCACTCACGACGCGCACTACTTTACATGCCTGGTGATAACTGGAAGATGATCACAAAATCCATCACGCTGGGCGTGGATTCGATTTGCATGGATATGGAAGATGGTACGGCGATCAATAAAAAAGCTGAAGCGCGCGAAACCATCGCGAAGGCTTTGCGTGAATTGGATTTTGGCTCCAGCGAAAAACTGGCGCGGATCAATTCGGTCGGTTCAGGTTGGGAGCAGGATGATATTGATGCGGTTCTGCCGTTTCACCCCGATGGGATCGTGATTCCAAAGGTGGAATCTTTTGAACAGGTGGAGTGGGCGAGCCGCATTATCGAAACTGCTGAATTGAAATATGGCTGGCCTGTGAATTCTGTCCGCGTTTTGATCGGGGTGGAGACGGCAAAGGGTATTTTGAATTTGAAGGAGATCGCCGCGCATCCGCGCTTGGATGCGATCATCTTTGGAGGCGAGGATTTTGCCGCCTCCATCGGCGCGGTCCGCACAAAGGATGCAGTTGAGTTGCTGTATGCGCGGCAGGCGGTGATCGTGGCATGTTCGGCGTTTGACCTTCAGCCCATTGATATTGTCACCATTGATTACAAGGATATCGAAGCCTTGCGAGTTGAATCTGAGTTTGGTGCGCGGCTTGGGTTCGTGGGCAAACAGATCATCCACCCTGCGCAGGTGGAGCCTGTGCAAAGGGCTTTTACGCCATCGGATGAAGCGATTGCGTATGCAAAACGAATCGTCGAAACTTTTGAGGCCAGCCAGAAAGAGGGGAAGGGTGCGTACTCATTGGATGGCAAGATGATCGATATGCCGCTGTTGAGGAATGCGAAGAAGGTGTTGGATCGTGCTTTGGATCGCGGACTTTAGTCCGCGTTTGATCTGTTTTGCAGACTAAAGTCTGCGATCCGAGAGAGGAAAAAATCCAATGAAATGGTCCACATCCCCGCATCGCCCGCCGCACCTTTATGTGGATGGCGCCTGGTATTTCATTACATCCTCCACCGTTGGTTCGGCGAAAATCCTTTCCACAGATGCCCATTTGAACTTGTGGGTTGAAACGTTCAAGGAACTCATACTCCAATTTAAGATAAAACTGGTTGCATGGGTGATCCTGCCGAATCATTATCATGTCCTGTTCATGCCAGAGAAGGCTGATGAACTTGGTTCTTTTATGAAACGCCTCAACGGAAATACTTCGCGCAAATTAAATCTCTTTGATGATCAGGCTGGAAGATCGGTTTGGTATAGTTATTGGGATACATGTATTCGTAATGAGCGTGATTTTTGGACGCGGTTCAACTACATTCATTACAATCCAGTCAAACATGGTTATGTGGAGTATCCCGGAGAATGGCGTTTTTCCAGTTATTCTTTTTACCTGCGTGATGACGAAAGCCCATGGCTTGAGGGTTACGAAAAAGATTTCCCGATTTATGATTTGTTCGATGATGATAGATTTTGATGTGGAGCGCGGACTTTAGTCCGCTAATAATAAATGCGGACTGAAGTCCGCACCCCTGAAGGAGAGTAAACATTGCTATCTATTTTTCTTGGTCTTCTCGCCGCGCTGGGGTGGGGTGCAGGCGACTTTACGGGCGGTATTGCCTCGCGTAAGACGGGTGCCTATCGTACAGTGTTTTATGGCGAACTCATCGGCGTCTTTGCCCTGTTTCTTGTCATTGCAATAATTTCTGAGCCCATCCCCGATCTGCGCTCATGGCTGTTTGCCATGCTGGCGGGCGCGCTCGGTACATTGGGTCTGATTCTGCTGTACCATGCAATGGCCATCGGCGTTATGAGCATTGCCGCGCCTGTATCCGCTTTGCTGGCGGCGGCACTCCCTGTTGTGGTTGGTATTTTCCGCGAAGGCCTGCCCGCATGGACAACCTTCATTGGATTTGGCTTCGCCCTCTTCGCTGTGTGGATGATCTCGCAAGGGGAAGGCGGCGTGACCGACATCTTCTCGCATCTTGCCGACTTGAAACTGCCTCTCATTGCAGGCATTGGATTCGGCTCATACTTTGTCTTCATGCACGAAGCCACCAGCACAGGCTCCACCATTTGGCCGATGGTCGCATCCCGTTCGGGTGGGATGATCTTGATCACCATTTACATGCTCATTGTCCGCGCGGAATGGAAGGTGGAGGATCGATCAGCGTGGCCGATCATTGTCCTCAATGGCATCCTTGATATTTCTGGCAATGTCTTTTTCATCCTCGCAGGCCAAATGGGGCGTTTGGATGTCGCAGCCGTGTTGAGTTCGCTTTTCCCTGGAACAACGGTCATGCTGGCGTGGATCTTCCTCAAGGAACGGCTTTCCCCTACCCAGTGGATCGGGATCGCCTCCGCATTGACCGCGATCGTTCTGATGACAATATAGGACGTGAAATGAATCCATACCTGCTTTTTGCGTTTATCTTTGCTTTGCTCGAAGCGCTGGCTTTGTGGAAAGGCTGGATTCGTTTGGAGTATGTTGCCAAACCTGCTGTGATGATCGTTCTATTGCTCTGGCTGTGGACCTCTGTTGGAATAAGCGGGGCTTTGCTTTGGTTTGGGGTGGGGATTCTTTTTTCACTCCTTGGCGATGTGTTGTTGATGATCTCGCTTGACCGCATGTTTTTATTGGGGCTGGTTGCTTTTCTGCTGGCGCATATCGCTTATGTGATCGGATTCAACATTCCCTTGCCTGTCTTTTCGGCGTGGAGTCTGGTCTTTGCTTTCATGGTTGGCCTGGGCGGCACGCGGATCATCCGCCGAATCCTTGAGGCAATTGGAAACAACCGCATGCGCAAGCCTGTGATCGTCTATAGTCTGGTCATCTCACTGATGCTGCTTTCAGCCATGATGAAACTGACCGATGTCACATGGGATGCAGGTGCGGCAGCCCTGGTCAGCTTGGGTGCATTTTTGTTCTACCTCTCCGATATTGTCCTCGCGTGGAATAAATTTGTGGCTCCCATTCAAAATGGGCGGATTTACAACATCGGTTTGTATCATCTCGGCCAGATCGCCTTGATCGCCGGGGTGATCGCGCAATTTGGTTAGGGCGTCTTCAAGTGAGCTAAAAGGGATTCATTTCAAACAAAGGCAGGCAAAATGCAATCAATTCTTGTAATTATCATCATCGGTCTTGTTGGCGGAATGGCGGTTGGTTTGCAGGCTCCCATGTCCAGCATGATCAGTCAGCGTTTGGGGGTACTTGAAAGTATTTTCATCATTCACCTTGGCGGCGCTCTCGTGGTTTTGCTTCCGCTCTTGTATTTTGGCGGTGGAAAACTGGGGCATTGGCGGACTGTCCCCTGGTATGCGCTGTGCGCGGGGGCCTTTGGCCTGGTGGTAATTTTTTCGATGAGTTACATGATTCCGCGCATTGGTATCGCCACTGCGTTGATCATTCTCCTGGCAGGGCAGATCCTCATCGGCTCCATTCTTGACCATTTCGGTTTGTTGGGGGCCGCAGTTCGTCCATTGGATTTCACCCGTGTACTTGGGCTGGGTGTGGTTCTGGCGGGGGTGTGGCTGGCGATGAAATAGACCCCATTACTTTTGACCCATATCACCCCACTCCTGTGATTTGTATAATCGCGGAAAATTATTTCACAGGAGTTTTCTTTTCATGTACAACTATCCCCTCAAATTCGAATTCCCGATGATCAGCCTTGGCCGTCAAATGGACGTCAAAAACGGCGATGGCGGTTTTATCATGCGTGTTTCGGATCCCTACATTTCGTTTAAGGATGAAATGACCGTCATTAATGGCAAGGGGGCCGCGGTTATGAAGGCGAAGGGTGATAGCTCTTTTCGCTTTTTGTTCCAATTTGCCAGCACCTCCACCAGTTGGAATATTGTGGATGGTTCTGATAGAACGATCGCATGGGTGACCAATTATTGGGCGCGCATGGAAGAATTCAAGGATGTGTACGTCGATACGCCTTCCGGTGTCGGCACAGATGGACGTGCGGATATCGGCGGCGTGCTTGGTAACATTGCCACGAATGTGCTTAACAATCGGGTTGCTTCAACCCTTCCCAGCAGGCTCGTTTATAAGATCACAGACAGCGAGTATGGAAATGTATTGGGTTGGGTGGTGCCTTCACGCGGTACAGGCTGGTTTGACTTCCTGCCCTATTCGACCCGCATTCAGATCCTCAACCTGCCTTTTGCGGCGCGTGCCTATGCCCCTTCCTATGAATTCAAGCTTGGAAACTTGTATGGCCCCACTGTGCTCAAACTGCAAAAGCAGCGGGATCTGTTGGTGGACAAATACACTCTTGAAAAGATCGGTGACTTAAGCGAAGCCAATGAGCGCTGGGCACTTCCCTCCATTGCACTGGCTGCCATGTTCGAACGTCAGCGTGTGAAAGAAATGGCTGATTGGTAAATCAACCAACTACAACTTAAAGCAAAGCCCGCCCACGAAACTTTCGGGGCGGGCTTTTTTTATTGAAACAGAATCAATTTACAGTTTCGTCAGACGCGTTGTCTTTCCTATTCCAAAGTCACAATGTATTTATGGATCAGGTGTGAATACTGATTTTGCAAGCGGATGAAGTGATTGTTGATCGCATCAGCTTCGGCGCCGTCGGGTGCAAGAAATCTGCCGCGCTCCACACCGCTGCGGGCGATCTCGCGGCACACAGCTTCGGTGATCAACTCTGCCAAAAGCACCTGGCCTTGCACTGTGGTGTCGAGGCGGTTTTGTTTATCGAGGTAGAGCTTTACCGAAGGCGCGGCGGTGGCAATGACAATGCTTGAATTTACGCGGTCAAAATATACACGCTGACGCGGGTCGGTGCGGTCGTCGAAGTGGATGTCGGTGAACAGGGCATTGCTGCTTCTGGATGGAGCAATGGTCAGCGTTTCTTTTTTAGAGCGGACCTGTACCAAAGCCTGTGCTCTTTGTTTTCCAATGTAGGCGGTCACCAGCCCTTCGCCGCCCACCTGCCTGCCTTCCACTCGAATATGCGCGCGCCCGACACTGTCATCGGTTTTGTGGGGTTGAAGGACAGCCTGTTGATTGAGCACGATGACTTCAGGGCTGTTGGAGATCACAGTGACTGTTGCACCTGGACGGACCTTTTCAGATAATTTTACGAACAGGGTCAATGAAATGGTCTGCCCTGTTTGCACATGGACACGCTCAGGGAAAAAACCGATTCCTGACGGCGGCAGGTCGATTCGTTTTTGGTCGCCGTCATCGCGCCTGTCACTGAGTTCATTCAAGGCGATGGTGTTCAATTCGTGCAGGGCGTGGTCTATTTTTTGGCGGAATTGTTTATCGAGATGGGTTTGCTCATCTTGAACGGCGTGTTTGCGCTCGGCTTCAATGAGCGGTTCGAGTTTGTTTTCAACAGCCAGTTTCAACGCCTTCGCAAATGGATGCGACCAGTTGATGCCATCACGAGTGGCGGTGAGGACGGGTTCATCGTTCTTCAACAGGTCGTGCAGATGGTCGCATTGGATCGAGCCGTAGAAATAACCCGCATACGGATCGTTCTCGAACTTGAGCATGGTCAACGAAATGACCGTGGCTCTGCTGATGACCAGCAGGCCGCCATCGGCATAATCGCCTTCCTCGCCTCGGGTGGATAACTGGATCGCAGAACGGAACACTTCCAGCTTTGCCGCGGCAGGGTACCCTTCGATCTTGATCTTCTCACTGAGGACCTTCTCGCCTCGCGGTGACTTGTAGCTGAGTATGTGCTCGTGACGGATCTTCTCCGCTGATGGAACATCCCTGAGGATGATTTTGCGCTTCGGGTTGCTCATGATCGGACGAAGCTCGAAATGCCGCTGTAGATAGTTGCGGAAGTTGTCGAACTGCGGCACTTTCACATCGTCACGCGAGACGATGATTTCAAGGATGGTGCCATTGCCTTCGGGGATCCCATATTTTTCGCGCAGGGGAACTGTGGCACGTACGGGCGGCTGCAATTCAAAGGTGGGAATTCCATTCTTGAGCAGCAGCGCACAGGAATAAAAATATGCGCCCTTGAACGAATGGACATATCCATACCCCAGCCCGAAAATGGAATCTTTCAAGCCGCGCCCCCACATGCCGCGGACATTTTTATCTTCCTTCAATCCGCTGGTGGCTTCGCCGTAGGTGCCAACGACTTTATCCATGCGGGTGTCGGTCATGCCTTCGGCGCGGTCTGTTACGCGGATGATGGAGTTCTTGTGCTTACGCTGGATATCAATGATGATCTCGCCGCTGACCTTCAGCCCTGCGTGTTCAAGCCGCGAATAGCTGTCGTTGGAGTTGGTGATGATCTCCACGAGCGCGCGCAAAACGTCCTTGCGTATCGCCTGATCGGCTTGTTGAAGTGCTACGCGGTCGGCGTACTGTAATTTACGACTGCCTGCCATTAATAAAAAACCTTTCTCTCTTCTCTTTACTTCTTTTTAGCGGCCTTCTTTACAGGACCTGGTTTTAACAAGGTTTCAAAAGAAGTTTCACAATATCCAAGGAATGTAAGTAGATCCTGGCGGTTGTGAATGCTGGCATACCCTTTGTAGAGTTCCACGTTCCTTGCCAGTGTTTCGCTTGAAGATTCCATCGTGCATAACAGCAGACTTCTGAAATCGAATTCGCTGATCTTTGATTCTTTGCCGTTCTTTTTGTACAGGCGATAGGCATCTGAAACTTCCATCGCACGGACGAATTTTGCAGCACGCGCCTTCTCCTCGCGTGAGACAGCTTGCGAAACAACAACAGGGACGACTGCCTTTTCTTCTTTTTTCTTTACAGGCTCTGAAACAACAGGAACAACTGCTTTTTCTTCTTTCTTCTTTGCAGGTTTCAGAACAACAGGAGTAACAACCGCAACTTCTTTCTTCTT
>DAOQID010000124.1:0-11547 GCA_035339375.1 Anaerolineales bacterium
TTGGCACCATCAACGATGCCAATTATGCTGGCTCTGCCAATGGCACCCTCGTCATCTCGAAGGCTAATCAGAACATCTCATTCACTACAGCTGCCCCGGTTGGTGCTTTGGTTGGTGGTCCGGTCTATACTCCGGCGGCTTCCTCCACCTCAAGCCTTCTTGTGTCCATCACCATTGATCCATCCTCAGCTGCGGTATGTTCCATTTCCGGCGGCGACATTTCCTTCCTTAGCACAGGCACGTGTAAAGTCAATGCCAATCAAGCTGGGGATTCGAATTACAACCCCGCTTCACAGGTCCAACAGTCCTTCGGTATTGGCCTTGGAAACCAGGTTATTTCGATGACCTCGTCTGTTCCAGCCGCAGCCGTGGTTGACGGACCTGTTTACACACCAAGTGCAACAGGCGGCGCTTCTGGTAACCCGGTTATCTTTACCATTGATGCCTCCGCAACTTCGGTCTGCTCCATTGCCAGTGGCGATGTTTCCTTCCATGCAATTGGTACTTGTGTGGTTAATGCAAACCAAGCTGGTAATTCCAACTATGCTGCAGCTGCACAAGTTCAACAATCCTTTGCTGTGGGCAAGGGCACGCCTATTATTTCATGGGCCAATCCTGCCGATATTACATATGGCACCCCGCTGAGCGCCACACAACTTAATGCCACTGCTTCAGTACTTGGCACATTTACATACAGTCCTGTACTGAATTCTGTTCTGGGAGCAGGTGCAGGCCAGATACTGTCCGTTGACTTCACGCCAAACGACACAGTAAATTACTTCAGTGTCAACGGAACCACTGTTACCATCAATGTCCTCAAGGCGGATCCCATCCTGTCTGTCACAAATAGCCCGGTTGAATATAACGGATCTCCGCGGGTAGCCGTTGTAGCCAGTTCAGTACCTGGCACGATCAGCAACATTCTCTATGATGGCTCCTTAAATGTTCCCAGAAACATCGGTACCTATGCCATTACTGCTGATTTTGTTCCGACCGACGGAGTCAACTACAACAGCCTGGTCGCCGGATCAGCAGGTGACTTTGCAATCGTGCCACAAGGTCCAGACTATCCCACCTTTGCAGATGTTCCCATGAATCACTGGGCCTGGGCGTATATTGAATCGATCTATGCTGCGGGAATTACGGGTGGCTGCGGAACGTCACCGCTGATCTACTGCCCAAGCGATCCCGTCACACGTGCGCAGATGGCAATCTTTATTCTGCGTGGAGTTCATGGCAAGGCATATGTCCCGCCGCCAGCCAGCGGAACCGTGTTCATTGATATTCCCACCGATTACTGGGCCGCAGACTGGATCGAGCAACTCGCTGAAGAAGGAATCACGGTCGGTTGTGGTGATGGAAATTACTGTCCAGAAAATGCCATTACCCGGGCTGAAATGTCGGTCTTCCTGCTGCGCTCAAAACTGGGCAGCACCCACACACCGCCGCCTGCCACCGGCACCACCTTCGCAGATGTCCCCGCCAATTACTGGGCAGCCAGCTGGATCGAACAGCTTGCCTTAATGGAGATCACCAGCGGTTGTGGTGACGGAAACTTCTGTCCGGAAGGGCAGGTCACCCGCGACCAGATGGCAGTCTTCATCCAACGCATGTTCAACTTCCCGCTGCCGTAACCGCCTTTCCCCACTATCATTAAATAAACCAGCCGCAGGTAATCTGCGGCTGGTTTATTTAAACTTTATGCTACACTATCCCCATCCACGCATCTCAAAATCCCACTCGGTGTTTATTGGTACATTATGCAAGCCCTGACAAAAAAACTTCCCTTCTGGCTTAAACTCTTATACGGCTCCGGCGACTGGGGCCTTTCCAGCATCGGTATGATGCGCTCCATTTTCTACGCACTCTACCTCACCGATGTGGTTGGGATTGAGCCGCGTCTCGCCTCCATTGGCGCATTGGCGGGCATCGTCTGGGATGCGATCAACGACCCTCTGATCGGCATGATCAGCGACCGCATTCAAACACGCTGGGGCAGAAGGCGCCCCTTCCTATTGTGGTTTGCCTTTCCCTTCGGCTTAAGTTTCGTCATCTTATGGTCAGCCCCCAACTGGGAAAGCCAGATCGCTTTAACGATCTACGTCACGCTCGCCTTCATGATCTCCGACACGCTCACCACGCTCGTAGCCATGCCCTACCTGGCTCTCACACCGGAACTCACCCGCGATTACGACGAACGCACCACCCTCTCCAGCTTCCGAACTGTTTTTCAATTGCTTGCCGCAATGATGGTCGTCATCACCGCTCCGATGATCGTTGACCAGGTCATTCACAACGGCGGCACACAACAGCAAGGCTTCATGCTTGCAGGCGCCGTTTTCGGCGGGTTAAGCGCCGTTCCGCTTTTTCTTATCGGCTGGTTCGTGCATGAGAAATTCCAGCCAGAGCCGCAGGAAGAACTCCCCTTTCGTGAAACCCTCCGCATTGCATGGAAGAACATCCCCTTCCGTTACGCTGCAGGCATTTACATGTTCAACTGGTCGGCAGTGGATATGATCGCCATCATCTTCCCCTACTTTTTGCTCTACTGGGTCGCCGAAGGCAACCTGCTTGCCAAGGTCAACATCCTCGGCATAGATCTCGCACTTGAATCCGCCTTCTTTGGCATCATGATGCTCGTATGCATCCTCTGCGTCCCCTTTTGGCTATGGCTCGCAAAAACCCGCAACAAACGCGAAGCCTATATCCTCGGCATGTCCTTCTGGGTCATCGTGCAAACCATGATCTTCACCATCCAACCGGGCGAAACAGGTTACCTGCTTTTCATCGGCGCCCTGGCCGGGGTCGGTGTTTCAGCCGCCTACATATTACCCGACTCGATCCTGCCCGACGTGATCGAATGGGACGAACTGCGCACACGCCGCAGACAGGAAGGCATCTACTACGGCATTCGCACCCTCATCCGCAAGTTGACCGGCGCAATGGTCATCTTCCTCACCCTGCAAATACTCGGCTGGTCCGGATATCAAGCCCCGCCAGATGGGGCCATCCAATCCACGCAATCTGCTTCTGCCCTGATCGCAATTCGATTAATGGTCTCCCTGCTCGGCGCCGTCATCCTTGCAGGCACGATCCTGCTCGCATGGTCATATCCGCTCTCACGCGAAAAATACGAGCGGATTCAAAAACTCTTAAAGCGGCGCAGGAATGAAACCCCGCCTCCACCCAAACCGACAACTGATCCTGTTTCAACAACAGATTCTCCCGAAACGCAAAGCGCCAAACCCATTTAACGATACCCACCCAAACAAAAAACGGACAGCTTTTGCTGTCCGTTTTTTGTTTTCATTGAATCAGTCTATTTAAATCACTGACAACTCTTCATACACACCGAAGGTTTCCTTCATCACTGCCACGATCTCACCCAGGGTGGCATACGCATGGACACATTCCATGATATGAGGCATTGTATTCTCGGTACCCTGACACGCAATTCGCAGCCGATCCAAAGCCTGCCCCACGCGCCCGCTATCACGCGTCTTACGAACCTCATTCAAGCGCCCCACCTGACGGGTATAACCATTCGGATCCATCTTAAGAATGGGAATGGTATATGGCTTATCCTCAGCATAGGCATTCACACCGACGATCTTGCGCACTCCCAGATCGATCTCACGCTGATAGCGATACGCTGCATCTGCGATTTCGCTCTGGAAGAAGCCCTTTTCAATGGATGGGATCACCCCGCCCAATTCCTCGATCCTACGGAAATAATCATAAACCTGTCTTTCCATTCGGTCGGTCTGCGCTTCTACAAAGAAACTACCGCCCAATGGATCGATGGTATTTGTCACGCCCGATTCTTCGGCAATGATCTGCTGGGTACGCAAGGCGATCGTCACCGCATGTTCCGAAGGAAGCGCCAAGGCCTCATCCAATGAATTGGTATGCAGGCTTTGTGTGCCGCCCAACACTGCCGCCAAAGCCTGAATTGCCACACGAACGACATTATTCTCTGGCTGTTGTGCCGTCAACGAAACTCCGGCCGTCTGTGTATGGAAACGCAGCAACCACGAACGCGGATTCTTCGCCTTGAAGGTCTCACGCATCTCACGTGCCCAAATCCGTCGTGCCGCACGATACTTGGCGATCTCTTCAAAGAAATCGTTGTGCGCGTTAAAGAAGAACGACAACCGCGGCGCAAAATCGTCCACATCCATACCACGGGCAATGCCCCAACGCACATATTCGAGACCATCAGCCAGGGTAAAGGCCAGTTCCTGTGCAGCGGTTGAACCCGCCTCACGGATATGGTACCCGCTGATCGAAATCGTATTCCACTGCGGCACCTTTTGAGCGCCGAACTCCATCGTATCCACCACCAGCCTCATCGAAGGCTCAGGCGGAAAGATAAATTCCTTTTGTGCGATGAACTCCTTAAGGATGTCGTTTTGTGTGGTGCCGCGCAACTGATCGGCGCGCACTCCCTTGTTCTCAGCAGCAGCGATATACATCGCCCAAATGATCGCAGCAGGTGAATTGATGGTCATGCTCGAAGAGACCTTATCCAACGGAATGCCTTCGAGCAAAATTTCCATATCCTTCAAGGATGAGATCGCCACGCCGCATTTTCCAAATTCACCCAACGCCTCAGGCTGGTCGGTATCATAGCCCATTAAAGTTGCCAGGTCGAAGGCAATGCTCAATCCTGTTTGACCCTGTTCCAGTAAGTATTTGAAGCGTTTGTTCGTTTCCTCCGCAGTGCCGAACCCTGCAAACATTCGCATGGTCCACAATTTGCTGCGGTGCAGAGTCGGGTGAACCCCGCGCGTGTAGGGGTATTCACCCGGCAATCCAAGATCGGTTTCATGATCCAATTCAGCCACATCCTGAGGCGTATAGACCCTGTTGATGGGTTCTGAAGAGGTGGTGATAAATTCGTTTTCAGCCTTGCGCTCAGGGAGCTGAGACAACGCCTTCTTCAGGGAAGTCGCCTCCCATGTTTCAAGCGAGTTTTTCAATTCATCCAATTTTTTTCTATCGTACATGGCACACTCCTTTGGCGGGATGTACGGATTATACATGAGGCGTAGTCTGGTATACTACCAAAAATACACTTTTAAAAAAAACAGACAAACAGGTGGTTTCATCTGTCCAATGATTTTACAAAAGGTAACATATGCCTCGTTTCGAAATTGACATAGATCCATGTGATCACATCACTGCCGATGCCATCGGCGCCCCGGGCCAACGCGTCTTTTATCTGCAAGCCTACCAGGACCAACGCACGATCACCATCCTGATTGAAAAAGCCCAGTTGCAATCGCTCGCCATCGGAATCGAACAATTCCTCTCACAGATCAACCAGCAAAACCCCAACCTCGAAGAGGCGCGGGGTGAATTCTCTGAAGATCAAATGCGCATCCACCCACCGGTAGACCCGCTCTTCCGTGCCGGTGAGATCGGGCTTGGCTACGATAAAGAACGCGACCGCGTCGTGATCTTCACAAAAGAATTGCTCACCGAACAGGATGACCCCGAAGCCGCAGCACAGATCCGCTTTTGGGCCAGCCGCACTCAAATGCGCAAACTCGCCCGCTGGGGCGCAGATGTGGTCAGCCGTGGACGCCCCACCTGCCCGCAATGCGGCCAACCTGAAGAGCCCGGCGGGCATTTCTGCCCAAAGAAAAACGGGCACTTGAGTTAAGTTGAACGTTGCTGGTTGAAAGTTTCAACCAGCAACCTGTAACCTTCAGCCATTTATGCTCCCACATCCCCATCAAGAAATTCAAGCCGCCCTCACCCACGGTGATTACGAACTCAAAGGCCAGTTCATGCTGGGCTCAAATTACACATTCTTTGTGGATGTGCAGCATGAAGGCAAAATATTCAAAGCTGTGTACAAACCCAGCAAAGGCGAGCAGCCGCTTTGGGATTTCCCCGATAATACGCTGGCCCTGCGTGAAGTAGCCGCCTGGCAACTAAGCGAAGCGCTCGGCTTTCACATCGTTCCGTTCACCACCTATCGCGAAGATGGCCCATACGGACCCGGTTCCCTGCAACAATACATCGAATACAACATCGAACATCATTACTTCAACTTCACCCCCGAAGAGCGTGAAACCCTGCGGCCCGTTGTGCTATTCGATATTCTCGCCAACAATGCCGACCGCAAAGGCAGCCATGTTTTTTTTGAAGAAGGCACACACAAACTATACGGGATCGATCATGGAATTTGCTTTCACCAGGAAAACAAACTACGCACCGTAATCTGGGATTTCTCCGGGCAACAGATTCCAGACGACTTGCTTGCGCCTCTCGCCGAAGCCGAAAACTGGCCTGGCCTCTTTGAGCAGTATCTCAGCCCGGGCGAGATCCGCGCACTCCAACGCCGCGCACGGACATTGCTAAAGTCAGGGTTGTTCCCGTTACGACCCGTTGATCGAAGAGCGTTTCCGTATCCCCCGATCTAATCAAAAAGGGACACTGAAAATTCAGTGTCCCTTTTTTTCGTCCATTTACAAATAAATCTTTACGTCTTCGCCGTTATCTCTTTCGGCTTGACGAACATCAAGAATGGACTCGGTCGTGCGGGTAAGCCCGTATAAAACGAAGGCTGCTGCAACAATGATGAACAATCCGGTATTCATTTTGATTCTCCTTTCTATTTCCATGCACAAACACCCGGAAGAACAGACGCAAAACTAAAGATTTGCAGACAAAATAGGTCAACAAATTTATGATAAAAAGACTTCCGCTAAGCTTCGTGAAGGGATGCACAAGTATTATAACCCAATTCAGCATTCCCATACCAGAAAAAACCCTTGGCGGATAAAATAACGCCCACAAAAATGATTTGAAACCCGAACACGGCTCTTTCAACAATTCACGAAATAAACGAAAACGGAGACCTCAATGAAACACTACAAACTCGCACTGATCGGCTTCGGCAACGTAGCCCGTGCCCTTGCCCGATTGCTCGTCCGCAAACAAAGCTTGCTTGAACAACAGGGAATCACCTTCTCATTCACGGGCATTTCCACCGGCAGGCACGGATTCGCCGTCAACCCCGATGGCCTCGACATTCAAAAGGCGCTGGAACTCACCGAAAGCGGACAATCCATTTCGTCGCTTTCCACCACTCCTGTGGCCGATTCGCTGGCGGTCATCAAGAACTCATCTGCAAATGTCATGTTCGAAAACTCACCCGTCAACACTGAAACCGGCCAACCCGCCCTGGACCATATGCTGACTGCTTTGAACCTGGGAATGCACGCCATCACCGCAAACAAGGGACCTGTTGTACATGGTTTCAGCGAATTGAACGCCCTGGCAGATAAGATGGGCAAAAAGTTCCGATACGAATCCACCATTTTGGGTGGGTCACCCGTCTTCTCGGTCCTGCGTGAAGCGTTCCCTTTGGCAGAAGTCTCCTCCTTCAAGGGTATTTTCAACGCCACAACCAACCTCATCCTCTCACGCATGGAAAATGGTGAGACCTACGAAGATGCCGTCAAATATGCCCAGTCGATTGGTGTGGCAGAAGCCGACCCAACCAATGATGTGGATGGCTGGGATGCAGCCTTTAAAGTTTCCGCGCTGGTACGGGTGTTGTGGAACACGCCGATGACCCCGCAACAGGTCAAACCGACTGGCATTCGCGGAATCACAAGCGAAATGATCGCAAAAGCCAAAGCTGAAGGGAAACGCTATAAACTGGTTTGCTTCGGTGAAAAAGACGGAGATGCGGTCAAGGTCAGTGTTTCTCCCCAATTGGTGGATGCAACTTCCCCGCTGTACGGAATGATGAACTCCAGCACCGGCGTCACCTTCCGCACCGATGTAATTCTGGATTACTCGATCATCCTCTCTGAAAAACCCGGTATGCAAGGCGGACCTGTGGAAACCGCCTATGGCTTGTTTGCAGACTTTGTGAATATCGTTAAGTAAAAAAGGGTGCGATGCACTCAAAAGAAAAACGGCGATGAAAATAAATCATCGCCGTTTTTCTTGTTTATTCTCATTATGCTTTCTCAAACACCAAAAACCGATACTCAACGATCCCCATGTGCAGGCATTGCTGCAGCGCCATGCTCCCAAGCATGGATGGAAGAATGGCATGTTTGATGGGCAAGTGATTGCCAAGGAAGAGGATCAAACGAGCCAGCAGGTCGGGCAGATTACGCAGGCGGAGATGTGGAGTGAGTTCATCATTTCGGATCAGGCGCAGGCCATATTGTTCAGCCCACTCGGTCGCCTGCTCCACCGTCCGCACACCGGGGACATACCAGCCATCCATGTATGCCTTCAACCACATTGATTCGGCCTGTGAAAAATTCCGCGCCGCCTGATAGTCATCCACCAGCATCAACCTGCCGCCTTTCCGCAACAGACGGGCCGCCTCACGGAAATATCGCTCGGGATCTACGGCATGGCAAACCGCTTCCACAGAATAAACCGCATCCAAACCGCTCCCCAACGGCACAGACGTGAAATCACCTTCTGCAAAAAGAATCTGACCCTCCAGGCCCAACTGGGTTGCTGTACCGCGCGCCAGCCGGGCCTGCACCGGGCTCAATGTCAGCCCCAGTGCATGGTTCGGCATTTGCAAACGCGGATAAATATAAAAAAGACTTGCACCCACCCCGCAGCCCAGGTCTGCAACGCGGGCCTGTTGCGGAGCAATGGCTTCGATCTCTTTTAAGATATTCGCATTGGAAACATTAAGTGCATCTTCAAGAGTCTGCACACCCTCCACCCACAAAGAGCGGTGAATATTCTGTGCCTTGCGCTTGTTGTTTTTTCCAAACGCAAGGAACAGACGGGTGTTTTGGTCGTAATAGGTTTTAACGGAATCACGTGTAATTGGCATATTTTTTTCTGTATCGTTATCAACAACCTTCAGATGGCACGATCGGCATGCCGAAGGCCTCATAGATCGGCACTCCGTCCCATTCGGGCGGAATGGAAAGCCCCAGTGAAAATGCAGCCGTCGCGGCCGTATCCATCGTATGGACTTGCGTGGTGAGCGGCATGGGGATCACACCTGGCCCGCTTACGATCCACGGAATGGTCATATCTTCGGGCAGGTCGGTGCCATGAGTAGAGTCATGACCGCCATGATCGGAGGTAATGATGATCAGGGTATCTTTGAGCATGTCGCGTTTTTCAAGCGATTGCAGGATGAACCCCAGCGATTCGTCATCATTGGCATAAGTACGCAGCTGCGCAACCGACATCCAACCAGAATCATGTCCCTCCAGATCACCATTTGGAAAATGCACGAACATCAAATCGAAGCCTTCGCTGAGTTGTTGAATGGCAAGCTGCACGATCGCAAACTCATCCTCGATCTTGTCGGTCTTGTCAACAAAGGCAAAGTAATCGGTGCTGGTCTCTTCGGTAACCTGGCGGAGCTTCTCCTTGCCAACCACCATCACTGTCCGCAAGCCAGCGGCATGGGCAATGTCAAAAAGGTCAACACCCTGCGCAAATCCATTTTCGGGCACGTACTCATTCCAACGCACAATATGTTTGGCGGGGCAGGTGCCCACCAACATGGATGAATGTGCAGGCAGTGTGAGGGTTGGCATGATGGTTTGTGCGGTCAATGTGTAGGCGCCACTTTTCATCAACGACATCACGTTCACCATGTTGGCAGCGGCAATGGCATCGGGCCGCAGGCCGTCGAAACTTACGATCAAGACACGGCGGCTTTTCGGCACAGGGGTGGCGGTGCTGGTGGGAATCGCCGTTGCCGTTGGAGGCGGCGGGGTGATGCTCGGGACGAGAGTGACTGTCGGAGGCTGGGCAAGAATCGGCTGGGAAGGAAGCGCAGTGACTCCACATGCGGAGAGGATCAGTGCAAGGAGAGTCAAATGCAAAAAACGCCGAAGCATGTTCAGGATGATTTCCCAAGCATCGGCATTTTTATCCCGTGACGTTTTGCGGCGTCAATGGCAATTTCATAACCCGCATCAGCGTGTCTGACCACGCCCATGCCTGGATCTGTTGTAAGGACACGCTCCAACCTTTGAGCGGCTTCGGGCGTGCCATCGGCCACGATGACTTGCCCAGCATGTTGGCTATAGCCCATGCCCACACCGCCGCCATGATGGAAGGAGACCCATGTCGCGCCGCCGACTGCATTGATCATGGCGTTGAGAATCGCCCAATCGGAGATGGCGTCGGAGCCGTCTTTCATGGCTTCGGTTTCGCGGTTGGGAGATGCCACCGAACCAGAGTCAAGATGATCGCGGCCAATGACGATGGGCGCTTTGACTTTTCCGCTTGCAACGAGTTCGTTGAACATCAGGCCTGCCTTGGCACGTTCACCATAACCAAGCCAGCAAATGCGCGAGGGCAATCCCTGAAAGGGGACTTTTTCTTTTGCCATCTTCAGCCAGCGGTGCAGGTGTTCATCTTCGGGGAAGAGTTCCATGATGGCGCGGTCGGTGGTGTAAATATCTTCCTTGTCGCCGGAGAGCGCCACCCAGCGGAAGGGGCCTTTGCCTTCGCAAAACAGCGGACGGATGTAGGCGGGCACAAAGCCGGGGAATTCGAAGGCATCTGTCACGCCGTGGTTGTAGGCTTGCTGACGCAGGTTATTGCCATAATCGAACACTTCCGCGCCTGCGCGTTGGAAGGCCAGCATGGCCTGAACGTGTTTTGCCATGGAATCCATTGCCATCTTTTTATATTTTTCGGGGTCACTCACGCGCAGTTGATTCGCGGCGGTGAGGCTGATTCCAGATGGGACATAAAATAATGCTTCGTGCGCAGAGGTCTGGTCGGTGACCACATCGGGGATGATCCCGCGCGCGGCAAGTTCGGAATATACATCGGCGGCGTTGCCGATCAGGCCAATGGACTTGGGCGTTCCGTTCTTTACATTTTCTTCTACGAGCGTCATGGCTTCTTCGAGGTTATCCACAACCATATCCACATAGCCAATGGCACGGCGGCGTTCGGCGCGTTCGGGGTCCACTTCAACGATCAGGCCGACACCTTCGTTCATGGTGATCGAAAGCGGTTGGGCGCCGCCCATGCCGCCAAGTCCCGCCGTCAAAACAAATTTACCTTTGAGAGATCCCCACCCCTTAAGTTTGGCGAGTGCGCCAAAGGTTTCGTACGTGCCCTGCAAAATTCCCTGTGTGCCGATGTAGATCCATGAACCGGCGGTCATCTGCCCGTACATGATCAGTCCCTTTCTATCGAGCTCGTCAAATTTTTCCCAGGTGGCCCAATGCGGCACGATGTTGGAGTTGGCGATCAGAACTTTGGGCGCATCCTTGTGCGATTTGAAAACGACCACCGGCTTGCCCGATTGCACAAGCAGGGTTTCATCTGCTTCGAGATTTTTCAAAGATTCAAGGATTGCATCGAAGGCTTCCCAGTTGCGGGCGGCTTTTCCGCGCCCGCCGTAAACGACGAGGTCTTCGGGCTTTTCGGCCACTTCGGGATCGAGGTTATTCTGAATCATGCGATAGACAGCTTCGCTGAGCCAGTTCTTGCAGGTTAGCTGTGTTCCATGCGGTGAGCGGATGACGCGGGGTGTGGACATTGGGGAATCTCCTTGGTGAAATT
>DAOQID010000125.1:0-5011 GCA_035339375.1 Anaerolineales bacterium
CGCTCCTCCCGCTTCACCCACGTCAACTGACTGACATCCCTCCGCGCCTGATTCGCCAGTGCGTTCCTGCGTGGCTCATCCGCGAGCAGAGACTCAATTTCCACTTTCCACTTTCCAACCTCCCCCGCCTCCACAAACACCGCATTTCCCTCATGCAGCACCTCTCGAATCGAAGGCAGATCTGCTGAAACGATGGCGCGCCCCGAAGCCATGTACTCGAACATCTTCATCGGGTTGATGACCTCGGCAATATCCTGTCCGCTGCTGGCGGAAATGGAGCGCGAATACGGCATCAGCAGCACATCCGACGCGGCCTGATAGAGCGGGATGACCTCGTGCTTCACAAAGCCCGTCATCGTCACGTTCGTCATGCGCGCCTCGGTCAGTTTTCCGCGCCAAAAATCAACCAACTCGGGCGTGCCGCCCACCCACAAAAAATTCACCTGCGGCATTTGCTTCGCCAACTCAAATAACAAGTCTGCGCCGCGGCCGGGGTAAATGTGACCGGTGAATCCAACGGTCAACCCTTCGGGCAGATTCAATTGACGTCTTGCTTCAAGCGGACTCGGCAATTCGGCATATCGTTCCAACTCGACGCCATTCGGCGCGACCAGCAGCGACTCATCCTTAAACTGGAGCCTGGTCGAGCGTTCCAAGGCATGTCTCAGCGCCGACGTTGTGACCGTCATCAGCTTGCGGCCGCTCGTTTTCCAAAATTGACGCAGCCACCACGCGCCCATGCGTCCCGCCACGTCTGCGTGCATTTCGAGGACAACAGGATAGCCCGACCATAATCCCAGCGCGGCAGATTGCGGAAGCCAGGTGTAGATCAGATCGGCCTTGAATCGTTTCGCAGCCCGTTGGGCATGGAAGATAAAGTCAAAGCGTTTGAAATATTTTTCGGACGGGAGCAGTTCCAGGTCAGGGGCGAGGCGCAGACCGTAATGCGTGAGCAGAGTCTGCTTTGAGGCGGGATCAGATTCCTTTGGGGCGAACATCTTCACGTCGTGATCCAACTGCATTAAAGCCTGAATCACCTTCATCGCCTGAATCGAATTGGCAGTGAGTGATGGAATACGAGAATTTGTGATGACAGCGATGCGCATGTGAGAGTTTTACCACGAAGTCTCAAAGGCACAAAGCCACGAAGCTTTAACTTTGAGTCTTCGCGTCTTCGTGTCTTTGTGGTTCAAAATTTTCCTGTTGACCAATCTCTCTCACCCCACGGACCGCCATCACCCCCACCGAAGCAATGTAATAGAACGAAAGCAACCCGCCCGCCGCGAGGATGCCATATTGTGGAACGAGCCAAAACGCCAGCGCCACTTTGACCAACCCCACAACAAGCGTGACCCAGATCGGGAAATCGGGCAGGCCCAACGCCAGCAACAGCGGACGATTCCAAAAGAGGGTGTAATTGAACGCAAGGCCGACAAACAACGCCAACAGTGTTGGATACGCCGCCACAAATTCTCGATGACCCGTAAAAAGGATCAGCGCAAATTGGCCGAGGAAGATAAAGCCCAACGCGGCAGCGGCATTGACAGCAAACGCCAGCGCCGTGACCTTGCGCAAAAAACTCCGCAGTGATGCCCATGCCTTTTGCACAATGAGTCGGTTGATCTCGGGATACGTGGCCGCGATCAGCGGGTCGGCGGGCACGGAAAGAAAACTGACCAGCGAATAAGCCGCCTTGTAATACCCAACCGCTTCCGTCGAAAGAAAATAGCCCACCCACAATGGCTCACTCTCGCGAAACACTTTGATGATGGTCGCGCTGATGTTGGAACTGACCGCGAAACGGATCAAAGCGCGCGATTCGGAAAACGGCATGAGCGGGCCACGGTGCCACGCTCTGTGCGCGCCGAGTTTTTGCGCCAGTTGATTTTGGGCGGTAAAAAACAACCCCAACCCCAAAACGACCTTGCCCGTGAGATAAGCCAGCAAAACGACCCAGGTTTGATTCGGCAAAAAGAAAGCCGCGGCCACAATGCCCAGCGAGAGAATACTTTGAATTAAATTGATCGTACCCTGGTATCGAATTTTCCCCGTCACCTGCAAGATACCTGTGGAAGTTTCCGTGTTGAAATTTGCCAGCAGCCCAACGGCAAAGGCAATAAACAAAAGGGCTGAATTTGTTTCGCCTGTAAAAATGCGCGAAGCCCACACGGAAGAAATCAACACCGCCAAAAAAGCCAGCACCGAAACGGCGGCCTCGGTCAGCCCTGCGGCCTTGATGAGCGCGGATGCTTTTTCCTCTTCCCCCTTTTCGAGATGCTCGCCGCCATAACGCACGACCAATTCACTCATGCGGAACGAAAGCAGGCTGTTGACCGTGGACGCATAACCCATCACAAGCGCGATCAAGCCCGAACCCGCCGCGCCCAGCAAACGAAAGACGAGCGCCGTCATCAGCACATTTAAACCAAGGCTGATGGTGTTGCTGGTAAAAAGATGTGCGCTGGAACGGAGCACACGGCTCATCAGCGGGTCATTTTTGAATTTCGATCGCATGGATGAATTGTACACAAGATTTCCCGCTACAGAGAACACCTGCAGGCGACAACAAGAAAGTCCACGGAGGGCGCAGAGACATTCTCTGCTTTCTCCGTGGACTTGTTTTGGATTCGGTCGATTCTATTCTTTACGGCGTCAGGACTTCTTTGGCCCATTCACGTTCGGCGTTATACCAGTTGATCAGGTTGCCGATGCCTTCGCGCAGAGTGACCTGCGGATGCCAGTTGAGCAATTCCTTTGCCTTGCTCACATCGGCTTGATTGGTGCGCATGTCGGCCAGATTGGGCGGACCGTGCTGAACGACGGCTTTTTTGCCCGTCAGGTCTTCCACCATTTCCACAAGCTCATTGATGGTGATGACCTCATGCCCGCCAAGGTTGATGACTTCGTAACCAAGCGGCTTCAAGGCGGCGATGGTTCCGCGGGCGATGTCGTCAATGTAGGTGAATCCGCGTGATTGATTTCCATCACCATTGATGCGGATGGGCTGGCCTTCCAAAATCCACTGCACGAAGCGGAACATGGCCAGATCGGGGCGGCCAGCGGGGCCATAGACCGTGAAATAGCGGACGATGGTCACGTCAATGTCATGCAGGTGGTGATAGGAATGTGCCAATGCCTCCGCGCCTTTTTTGCTGGCGGCATACGGCTGCATGGGTTCACTGCTTGAGGCGGTTTCAGGTGTCGGGTACGGCGGATTTTCGCCATAAATACTGGAAGTGGAAGCGAGAATGAATTTCTTGCATCCATACTGTCGGCAGATCTCCAGCATGTTCAAGGTGCCCAAGACATTAGACTCCAAAAAGACCCAGGGATTATCCACGCTGAAGCGCACGCCCGCCCGCGCCGCAAGATTGATCACACCATCGAACGGACGGCTGACAAGCGCCGCCTGCCGTTTCAGAATCCCCTTGTCTGAAATGTCATCACGGACGAATTCGAAACCTTTCATCGCCTGCAGCTTCTTCAAGCGATATTCCTTCATGCGCGGATCGTACGCGTCGTTCATGTTGTCAATGCCGACCACGGTATGCCCCTGCCCGATCAGAAGTTCAGAAGTCCGCGCACCGATGAAGCCTGCCGCACCTGTAACCAGATAATGTCCCATGGTTTCCTCTAAAGTCTTACAACGTTTTCGCTGTTCTTCGCAACCTTGCTGGTGGCGTTGCGGGTATCGAACACAAACTTCGCAGCATCAACAATGGCCTTGTAATCGTAGGATTTGTGATTCGTGACGACCACAACCGCATCGGCAGATTGGACGGACTTCATCACATCACTGATGCTGTCCATGTGCCAGCCGTCATATTCGTGGTGGATGTGCGGAATGTACGGGTCGTGATATTCCACGACCGCACCTTTCTTTTGCAAAAGGCCGATCACATCCAACGCAGGCGATTCACGGACATCGTCAATATCGGGTTTGTAAGCCACGCCCAGCACAAGCACTTTCGAGCCCTTCAGGATCATTCCGCGGTCATTCATCGCATCGAGGATGCGTGCCACGACATAGCGCGGCATATTGGTGTTGATCTCAGAGGCCAATTCAATGAAGCGTGCATTGTAGTTGAACGATTTCATCTTCCACGAAAGATACAGCGGGTCGATCGGAATGCAGTGACCCCCAAGGCCGGGCCCCGGGGTGAATTTCATAAATCCGAACGGTTTGGTGGCGGCGGCATCGATCACCTCCCACACATCCACACCAAGGCGTTCGCACATGATGGCGAGTTCATTGACCAGGCCAATGTTGATCATGCGGAAGGTATTCTCGAGCAGCTTCGACATTTCCGCAGCCTCTGCCGTGGAAACATGATGCACGATCTTGATCGCACCTTCATACCAGGCGGTTGCCACTTCACCACAGGCTTCGGTGATGCCGCCCATCACCTTGGGAGTATTGATGGTAGTGAAATCTTCGCGGCCCGGGTCCACGCGCTCGGGCGAAAAGGCCAGGAACCAGTCCTCGCCGATCTTGAGGTCGTGAGCAACTCCCAGTTTTGGCAGAAGCAGTTCACGGGTCGTGCCCGGATACGTGGTCGATTCCAAAACAACGACCATGCCCTTGTGCATGTACTTCGCCAGTTGCTCGGTCGCGGAGATGATGAACGACATATCGGGGTCACCGGTCTGGCGTAGCGGAGTCGGCACACAAATGCTGACGGCATCCATTTCCTTCAACACCGAGAAATCCGCCGTGGCAGTGAACTTTCCATCCTTCACGAGTTTCGCCACCGCTTCTGTTTTCACATCAGGGATGTAAGACACACCCTTGTTCAACGCTTCGATCTTGCGCGTGTCAGGGTCCACCCCGGTGACGTTAAAGCCCGCCTCGCCAAATACCACAGCCAGCGGCAGCCCCACATAACCCAGGCCGAGGATGGCGATCTTCGCATTCTTTTCCTTCAATTTCTTGATGAGTGTTTCTTTGGTAGACATTTTTTCCTTTCGTAGGGCGGGTTTGCAACCCGCCGAAACCTGCATATCACAAGCT
>DAOQID010000125.1:5111-11514 GCA_035339375.1 Anaerolineales bacterium
ATCTGTTGACTAAAACAGACTCAACTGCCTTGGCTTTTCATTTTTTGGCGCAGCCGCTTCCTTTTTTTGTGCAACAACCTTTCGGCCCAATGCAGCGCGGGCTTCGTTCAATTGATCGGGCAGGTTGGCAAAATCTGCCAGAATGGACGGTTTGAGCGCTGCCTGATGCAAAGCCGCCGCAGGGTGGAACATGGGAATGACAAAGCGGTCGCCCACTTTGCGCATCTGCCCGTGGATGGCACTGATCTTCGCGCCGGGGATGAACTTGTTCATCGAAAAGCGGCCCAGCGTCACAATGATACTCGGATTGATGGTTTGAATTTGCGCTTCAAGATATTCGTCACACGCGGCCAATTCCTCGGGCAATGGGTCGCGGTTGCCGGGCGGGCGGCACTTGACCACATTGGCAATGAAAACCTCCGCACGGGTCACCCCTGCCTGTGCCAGCAACTGGTCTAAGAACTTTCCAGAGGCACCCACAAAGGGATGTCCCTGCTCGTTCTCATGAAAGCCTGGTCCTTCGCCGATGAACATGATCTCCGCATCCGCCGGGCCATCGCCCGTCACGGCTTTTTTGCGTGATTCATGCAGCGCACAATTCGTGCAAGTGGATATTTTCACGGCCAGTTGGGCAAGGGTCTCTTCAGCGCTCATCCGCTTCTCCATGGAGCAGTAATCTTTCATAATCGGCGGGGCCGAGGGTCATCAACACCGCATCTTCATGATTATCCGAGTAATACCCCTTGCGCAGGCCGCTCTCCACGTACCCAAACTTGCGGTACAAAGCCAGAGCCGATTCATTCCCAGCCCGCACCTCCAAAAAAGAGGTGATCGCGCCTTCCTCTCTTGCCGTTCTCAGCGTGTGATACAGCAATCTTCCCCCAATTCCCTGCCTGCGATGATCAGGGTGGGTTGCAAAGGTCGCAATGTGGATCTCATCCACGATCAGCCATGCAACCAGCATTGCAACCACACGACCATTCATCTCTACCACCCAACAACGGGAGGGCGGGTTATCAGTCAATTCAAAAGAAAACGAACGCGGGGGCCACGGCAAACCAAACGAAACCTGATCAATGGCAATGACCTGCTCCAGGTCATCCACAGTCATCTTGCGTATCTTCATCAGCCCCGACCCATCGTCGGGAGAAAGGACGTTCATGCTCAAAATTTCCCGATGGACTACGACGGAATCGGTGTCCCTTCCACATGCAGGTAGATCGGCGCAAGCGAAGCGGCATCATCCACTTCATTTTTTTGCCAGCGTTCCCAGGCCAACTCGGCAAGAAGCGATGGTCGCCGCACACAATATGCAGGTGAAGCCAGCAGGATTTTGGCGCGTTTCTTCGAAAGACGGCTGCGGTCATCGGGGGAAAATTCACCTGCCACAACAGTGGGACTCTCGATCGAATCAGCCAACTCATCCACCGTCCCGCTTCTCACTGGACCTTGAACCTGCCACTCGTTCTTCAAGCTTTTATACTCGCTGAAAGCGATCCGCTTCCGCCCGGCTTGAATCACAGCCAGCAATGGATGCTTGCTCGCAGGCTGTGCCGCCGCAATCACATCCAGCGTGGAGATGCCGATCACAGGCAGGCGCCGTGCCAGAGCAAGTCCCTTCACCAGAGCAAGCCCCACCCGCAGGCTGGTGAAGGAGCCCGGGCCGATGGCCACCCCCAAAGCGCTGACCATATCCATCGAAACACCGGAGCGGCTCAAAAGTCCAGTAAGAGCCGGGGCCAATTCAGTGGTGTGATGCTGACGGGTCGTCCATGTCAATTCACCAAGCACCTGGTTTCCATCATATAAAGCCAGCCCAACCTGGGCCGTGGAAGTATCAACAGCAATCAGCATTACGCCCCTCCAAAAATGGATTGACGGATTTCATCCAACAGGTCATCGTAGCGTTTGCCGTTCGCATTGAAACGCATTTCACGGTGCTCCTCCGCCATGTGTTCGAGGTTGATCCACATGCGTTCTTTGGGGATCAGGTCGCCCAAACGTTCGGGCCATTCAATGACCAGGGCGCCATCCGCCAACATGGAATCGAGATCGAGTTCCTCGCCTTCTGGCATCGACTCAATGCGATATGCATCCAGATGAAAGAGGCGGTCGCCGTTTGCGCGGCGATATTGGTTTACGAGAATAAATGTCGGGCTGGAAACCGAATCGAGTGACCCCCATCCCTGCGCAAGACCCTGCACGAACGTGGTCTTTCCTGCGCCGAGGTTACCTTGTAAACAGATCACATCACCAGCCTTCAAACCCGCCCCTGTCCGCATTCCAATGCGGCGTGTTTGTTCCGGGCTTCGGCTGAAAAATTCAATGGTATGAGAATCAAGAATGGGCATCGCGGGAGAATTATACTCCCTGAAAATCCACGCGAGAAAAAATAACCCACCAGGGGACAAAAGTGTCACGAAGGATAAACCCTGCCATTTCCAGCATCTCTTCGTGACACTTTTGGGTAAAACTTTTTATAACTTCAACCTTGCCGAAATACGCGAAACCAGACTGCCGCGCCAGTTTTGCAAAATAGACTCAATATAAAGGTTTTCCAAAGCACGCACCTGCCCCTCAATGGAATATTTCTCGCTGAGTTCTGCAGAACGTTTTCCATAGCGGATTAATCTTTCGGGGTCTTTCAGCAGGCTCAACAACGTATCGCTGTACACATTCACATCCAGCAAGGTCTGGTGACCATTCTCTCCATCGATCACCATGCCTTCAAACGCTTCATCCTGCACAGCCAGCACAGGCAGCCCGGCCGCAATGGCCTCGATCACCGAAATGGGATGCACCTCCGTGGTGGAAGCGGAAAGGAAAACCGCGGCATCGTGCAGCAGGTCCGGCAGATCGGCACGGTTGACCATGCCAAGGAAGTGAATGCGGTCTTTCGACCTGACCGAAGCGGCATGCTCTTCCAATTTTTTGCGCGCGCTTCCATCCCCGGCAAAAACAAGGCGGGCATTGGGAACATGGTCCGCAATGCGATCGAAGGCGTCAATGAGGAAATCCAGACGCTTTTCCGGGTCAATGCGCCCAACCGAAAGCAAAATCGGCGCATCGGGTTGCATACCCAATCGGTTTCTAAAACTGCCGGGGTTTTTGGCAGATTTGAAACCATCCAGATTAATGCCATTCGGAATGATATGAATCGGCCGTTTCACCTTCTGTTCCAACAGCAGACGGTGGAACTTTGGTGAAGGCACAACGATCTGATCGCCCAGGTTGGTGGAGGTGGTGCTGAACCAGGAAGCCGCGTGTTTAATGATGCTTGACCCGCCAATGAATTTTACGTAATGGGTGTAATCGGTAATGGATGTATGGTAGGTGTAGATCAGCGGAAGCCGTTTTGTGGAGGCCGTAAGGTAGGCCAGCAGGCCCACACTGGCCGGGCTGTGCGCGTGCAGGACATCGAAATGCTTGCGCGTCAGCGACCAGGTGGAACGGGGGGTTCCAAGCACCGCCACATAGATCGGCGGGTTGTTCAAATATTTCAGCGAGGGCAGGCGCATGACGTTGGTTTCATTATCTTCATACCCCGGGAAACGCGGCGCAAAAATCGTCACCTGATGGCCGCGGCGGCGCAGCCCATCAGAGATCAATTGCAGGGAAATGGAAACCCCATTAACTTGCGGCGCATACGTATCTGTGAACAAACCAATGCGAAGTGACCCCACCTTTGGAACTGATCGTGCTTCGGTTTCTGCCATGTTTTTATTTTCTCCTGAGATCCTTTTGTGAAGCAAACATCCCGCAGGCTTTTGGATTCAATGGTCAATTCATCCAAACCTGCGGGATCGGGCACCTGCTACTTCCCTTCCTCTTTTTTCTCTTCATGCTTCGTCAAATTGGTCTTCAATCGTTTCGCCAATTCACGACGGGTCAGCATTACGCGGTGCTGACAGCCTCTGCATTCCAAACCGATATCCGCCCCAAGGCGCACCACTGTCCATTCATAGGAACCGCATGGGTGCGGCTTGCGCAGTCGGAGGTGATCTTTCAATTGCAAGTCAGGTAGCATGGATGGAATTATACCGCCACGGCTTGCATCCCCGCTTTGCATGGGTTAATGGTTTGTAAACAATATGGTCAGCGTGTGACATATTTCCCAGCCTGCATGCGAAAACTTTCCTTGAGAAAAAAGCCATAAAGACGATAATAAACTTGCAAGTACAAAATATGGAATCAGAACGGAGGTTGCCATGAACGATGAACTGAAGATCAAATTCTGGGGTGTGCGCGGAAGTTACCCCACCCCCGGCGCGGATACGATCCGATATGGCGGCAACACTTCCTGTGTGGAGGTCAGTGCGGGCGGGCGCACGATCATTCTCGATGCGGGCACGGGCATCATTCCGCTGGGGCGTGAATTGGCAGGGCAAAAACGTCCGCTGGAACTGCTGTTGTTATTCAGCCACCTGCATCACGACCACACCCAGGGATTTCCATTTTTCATCCCCGCTTATATCCCGAACACGCGGCTGCACATCTTCGGCCCGGGCGGCACACCTGAAACCGTGAAGCATGTCCTTGAACACAATCAATCGGCAGAGACGTTCCCGCTCAGCTTGCGCGATATGGCCGCCGCCAAACAGATCGAGTCGGTGCGCGAGTCGCAGGTCATTGTTTGGGATGAAGAAAATGTTCGGGTTGTTGGATCAGCTTCAGGATTAAGTCCGGAGGCGGTTGTCATCCGCATTCATCGATCGTACGCGCATCCCGGCGGTGTGTATGTCTATCGGATTTCGTGGCGCGGTAAATCGGTGGTGTATGCCACCGACACCGAAGGCTATGTGGGGATGGATCGCAAGCTGGCCGCTTTTGCGCGTGATGCAGATGTGTTGATCCACGATGCGCAATACAGCGAGGAACATTACCGCGGAATGCTGGCGGGATTCTCATCCACGCAGGGATACGGACATTCGACAGCGTTGATGGCCGCGGAAGTGGCCGCTTCTGCCGAGACGGGTGAACTGATCCTGTTTCATCATGACCCCGCCTACTCTGACGATTGGGTCGCCGCACAGGAAGCCGCCGCGAAAAAGTTATTCCCTGATTCGTGCGCAGCGTATGAAGGCCTTGAGATTCGTTTGAAACCCGAACAGGCTGGAATGGTTTTGACTGGCCCAACACAAGCGAGACGGGGTAATGTTTCCCCTCGCTGAATGGATGTAAAATATGTTAAGAATGACCGAAATCAAACGCGACGATACCCGCAACATCCTTTCAGACATTAAGTTGTTCGAAGGGCTTAGTTCTGCGCAATTGGATTGGGTGGCAAAACATGCGCACCGCCGCATTTTCACTGCAGGGACCAATGTGTTGACGATCGAGCAGCCCGGCGAAGCGGTGTTCATTATTTTGCATGGCACGGTGAAGATCCACATTGAGCAGGGGGAGCGGGATGTGATCATTTCAGTGCTCGGAAGCGGCGACATTCTCGGTGAAATGAGTTTGATCGACAGTGTCGGCCGTTCGGCGAGCGCGATCACGCTTGAAAATTCGCTCATGCTGTGGATGGACAAGACCACCTTCTACCATATTCTCGATAACTTCCCGCCTGTGGCGCGCAATTTGGTGAAAATCTTAACCGCACGTGTACGGCTTTCAGATCAGGTCATTCAATCGCTGGCAACGCTGGATGTGAACGGGCGGGTGGCACGTCAACTGCTGGCTTTTGCCGAGCGGTATGGACACGAAATTGCCGACGGTGTGCAGGTTCACATCGTGCTGACACAAGGCGACCTGGCTGACCTGGTGGGGGCATCGCGCAAACGGGTCAATCAGGCGATGGTATTCTTCAAAGAGCAGGGACTCGTCAGCACGGATGCAGATGGGCGGTTTGTGATTCACAACAAGGCCGGGCTCATGCATTTTTGCAATTGAGTCGGTCTGGTAGATGCGCTGTTGCCGTCAGTTGAAAACCAATTCAACGGACGGCAATTTAATAACTACTCAGCTACCTAACTAACAACTATAATCCCGCCATGAGCGATTACAAATTCTTCCATCCAACCGAAGTTCGCTACGGAGATCTTGATCCGCAGGGACATGTGAACAACGCAAAATACCTGACTTATTTCGAGCAGGCGCGCATTTACTATCTGATCAAACTTGGGTTATTCAACAAGGATCAGTCTTTTATGGAAGTGGGTGTCATCATCGCCGATATCCACATCACCTATCATTCCACCACCCATTACGGCGACGATATTAAAGTGGGCGTGAAAATCACCAGGATCGGAACCAAGTCCATCACGGTGGAGCAATGCGTGATGGATGCGAAGACCGGCAAACTGATGGCCAGCGGCACCGTGGTAATGGTCACATTCGATTACGAGGGGTTAAAGACCATTCCCGTACCGGAAGAATGGAAACAAAAGATTTCAGCGTTCGA
>DAOQID010000126.1:0-11204 GCA_035339375.1 Anaerolineales bacterium
CACACCGGGCTTGGGTAATTCATTTACACCGATGACCGTCCGTGCGGGGCGGTGGTTTCTCATTTTGCTGATGTAGGCGCGGTTCATTTCTTCGAAGTCGCTCATGTTCTTGAGAAAGATATTGATGTGAACCACGTGGTCCAGATCCGAGCCGACGGATTCGAGCATCACCTGAAAGGATTTTAGGATCTGCACGGTTTGCGAAAAGACATCATCACCGGCGAGCTTGCCCGTGGCAGGGTCCACGCCTGCAGTGCCGCCGATGGTGATGAAGGTCCCAACTTTGGCGATGTGGTTGTATGGCCCGATGGGGGTGGGGGTATGGGGTGGTGTGGAAGTTTCAACTTTGGGGGTCATGGTCACTCCTTGTGTTTTGATTGCATTGTACCCCGCTGTTTTTGAAAACCATCTTTGCCGTTGAACCTCTGCAGCTATTTTTTAGCCAACATCGCAAAACCGATAAAAAAGGGGAATATAATTGCATCGCTCAAGGAGGAGCCATGAAGAAACAGACAGTTCTGCCCTTTCTCGTTGCCGTTCTTGTCCTCTCGCTTGCCTGCCAGACCTTGACCAACCCCGGCGCACAAGCCTCTCCCACACCGCCCATTTTATTTTCCACCCCTGAAACACCCGCCCCACAAACAGGCTCTGCGCAATTGGCCGGGCTCACCTACGCCACCCACGACTCGGGCACCGATTCCAATCAACTCTGGCAGATCGGGAGCGATGGCAAAGCCGTGGTCATTTCTGAAAGCGGATACGCCATCTTTTCACCGGATGGCACGCAAGCCGCCTATATCGATTTCAACGGTCAATGCTCGTGGCTTCTCGATTACGAAAAGAAGGAAGCCAGACCGCTCGATTGCACGGGTTCCAACAACCCCGAATTTTTTGAACTTGATGAGGTCATCGGCTGGGCTGCAGGCCAACCCGATACCCTGTTCATGCTTTTCAACGAATCCTTTGGCATAGGCGGTGGCACAGGTTATTTTGGTACCCTCTCCACCTCCACTGGCGAAAAAAGGATTTTCGATAACCAACACGCAGTTTCCACCGTTTTGCCCTCACCCGATGGCAGGACCGTGCTTTTCTCAAACTTCGATTTTGCCGCGCTTTACACTTTGGGCAGCGATTCCCAGCCCATTGACCTTGGGCAATACAAGCTGGGTGAATTCAAACTTGCCTACCCCGCATGGTCACCGGATGGCAAAACGATCGCATGGGGCCTGATGAATGAAAACGGCGACCTCAAATATGCCCTTGGCATCATGGACCCGCAAACCAAAACCTCAAAGATTTTGCATCCATACTCCCCCATGCTGGCCCCCGTCTTTGCCGACGGCCCATATGTGTCCACACCACAAATGTCTTCCCCGAAGCCAATCTGGAGTCCCGATGGTCAATGGCTGGCTTTCGAAGCCTATGTCTACAGTCAAGACCAAAACAACCCCCAAAGGGAAGCGTGGGTCATCCGTGCCGATGGCAGTGCAGAAAACAAACTTGATGGAAAATTCATCAATTGGAGTCCGGATGGTCAATGGGTTTTGTATTTCAAACCACTGCCCAACACCCCCTCCAAAGCCGACCTGATGGCCGCCCACCCCGATGGCTCCAACGCGGCCCGCATTGCCGAAGTCACCTTTGATGAATTTTTGACCCAAGCCGTTTGGTCACCGGATTCAAAACACCTGCTGTTGCGGGATGGAGAAACGGTCGCACTCACCGAGGCAGGCTCCTGGCAATTGAACAGCCTCTCAGGGACAGAGATCCCCCCAGACGCAAGACTCATTGCATGGCTGGATTCCTTCCCCATGCCTTTCTCCCAGTTGACCGTCCTTCCGTTACCCACTCCCTCTGCCGCATCTGATTTCTCCTGCCCCACCGCGCCTCCCACACGGTTGAGCGTGGGAGCCACAGGCCGAGTCACCTACACCGATGGTCAGACGATCCGCCTCAGGTCCGCACCGGAAGCGGGAGATAATGTGATAGATCAACTGCCCGAAGGCACCGAATTCGAAGTCATTGATGGCCCCGTCTGCACTCCGCGCATTGACCGTGCCGATGCCTTTGTCTACTGGAAGGTCAAGGTCCCAACGCGCAACGGCATTTCAGGCTGGCTTGCCGAGGGTACCTTCAACGCCTACTTCATCGAACCGTGGCCGTAAAGAGAAAACACAAGCAGGTTTGTTCGTCTAAGAATGTGCGGCTTTTAGACTCGCCTACTTCGTGGTAAAAAAGGGGAATGAAATATTTCAAAAAACAGGATCTGATTTGGATGCCGCCTCTGGCGCTTGGGCTGGGGGCGGTTCTTTCGCTCATTCAACCCGGTAACTGGTTTTTCGGCTGGCTGGAATCTTCCCTCCTCTTTCTGCTTTGTTTTCTGCTGCTGACAGTTTCAGCACGTTGGGCAAACGGCGCTTCGACTGTCCCTGACACGAGCAAGACCCTTGCATGGATGCTGGCCGTTGCCTTTGCTTTGCGTTTCTTTGGGGGTGTGGCAACCTACCTTGCCCTGCCAGTGGATGGCTTTGCAGATGAAGACGATAAAGCGGGCTACGTCTACACCGATGCGCATCGCCGCGATGGACAGGCCTGGGAGTTGGCAGGGTCCGAACACCCGATTCTGGATGCGTTCAACAAGAAATTTGCCTACGACCAATACGGCGGCCTGCTGGCTATCAGCGCCTTTGTATATCGCTACATTTCGCCTGATGCCCACCGCCCATTGCTGCTGGTGTTGCTCGCATCCTTTGCAGGGACGTTGTGCCTGTCCTTTCTATGGAAGGCTGTAACCCTGCAATGGGGGCAGAAGGTGGCAGTTGCCGCGGGGTGGGTCTTCGCGCTGTACCCGGAAGGTGTTTTACTCGGCGGGTCTTCGATGCGAGAGCCCTACTTGATGCTGTTCAGTGCATTTACTTTGTGGGGATTCGTCATTTGGCAAAAGACGCAGGATAAAAAAACTTTAATTTGGTTTGGGCTTGGCATTCTTGGAATGCTGTTGGTTTCTCCCGTGGTGGCGTTGGTCACTTTGGCTCTTTTTGCGGGCTGGGTTTATTTCACTCGAGAGCATAGTCAGCTTTCGTGGTGGGGGGCGCTGGCGATCTCGATTGTGTTCATTGCCGGGTTGTTCTGGCTGGCTTCCACTCTGGACAGGCAGGGAAATCTCGGCGGCGGAACTCCGCTGGCGATAATCAACAATTTTTTACGTGAAGCCATCAAAATGGACTTGCATCATTTGGAGCGCGGCTCGGGCTGGGTGCAAAAGTTGTTTGATGAAATGCCAAAGTGGCTGCGCCTGCCTTTTGTGTTGGTGTATGGGGTCTTTCAACCTGTTTTACCCGCCGCCTTTGTGGAGCCAACCACGTTTACCTGGCGGGTCATTGCAATTGCACGCGCCGTGGGCTGGTATGCTTTGCTGCCGGCGCTGATCCTCTCGTTCGGAGCAGCAGCAGGCCAACAGTCAGATGAGAAGCGTAAGCTCCTGGTCTGGCTGAGTCTGGTGGCGTGGTTCTGGGTTCTGCTCACCTCCCTGCGCGGCGGCGCGGACCAGTGGGACAATCCGCGTTATCGCACGATCATGTTCTTGTGGCAGGCCATTCTGGCGGGGCATGTCTGGGTTTGGTGGCGTGAGTCGCGCAATGCGTGGTTCCTGCGTGTGGTTGCGATGGAAGTTGTTTTTCTGCTGGTCTTCGGACAGTGGTATGCAAGCCGTTATTTCCACCTTGGCGGGCAGATGCAGTTTGCCCAAATGGTGGCGGTCATTCTTGGCGGGTGGGTGCTGATTTTGCTGGGCGGCTGGTGGCAGGACCGAAAAAAGGGGAATCCGTAGTGTATAATTCAGCGTCTGAATTTTGAATAAGGAGTTAACATGCCCACTGCATTGATCACTGGCATTACAGGTCAGGATGGTTCCTACCTTGCTGAGTTTTTGTTGAAGAAGGGATATCGTGTTGTTGGCGTTGCACGCCGTTCGAGCACGGTTACCTATGAACGCATCCAGCATATTTTGGATGATATTACCGTTGTACAGGGCGATTTGCATGACCAGGGGTCTTTGCTTTCTTTCCTTGAAGAATACCGCCCGACCGAAGTGTATAACCTTGCGGCGCAGTCTTTTGTGCCGACCTCATGGAATCAACCCGCGCTGACAGGTGATGTGACCGCTCTGGGTGTGACCCGCCTGCTGGAAGCCATTCGTTTCGTAGACCCGAAGATCCGTTTTTATCAGGCTTCATCCAGCGAGATGTTTGGCAAGGTGATGGAAGTTCCCCAGAGAGAATCCACACCGTTCTATCCGCGCAGCCCGTATGGGGTGGCGAAAATGTACGGACATTGGATCACGGTCAATTACCGCGAGTCGTTCAATATGTTTGCCACGTCGGGCATTCTGTTCAACCATGAAAGTCCGCGCCGCGGGTTGGAGTTTGTGACCCGCAAGATCTCAGATGCCGTGGCCCGCATTAAGCTGGGCATGTCGAAAGAACTGCGTCTGGGTAACCTTGAAGCCCAGCGCGATTGGGGCTTTGCAGGCGATTACGTGGAGGCCATGTGGCTGATGCTGCAACAGAACCAGCCCGATAGCTATGTTATCGGTACAGGCGAGACCCATTCGGTGCGTGAGTTTTGCGAAATTGCCTTCTCTCACTTAAACCTTGATTACAAACAGTACGTGGTGCAGGATGAAAAATTCTACCGCCCCGCTGAAGTGGATTTGTTGATTTCCGATCCTTCCAGGGCGCGAACAGAGTTGAAGTGGGAGCCTGCCGTTTCATTCAAGGAACTGGTCACCATGATGGTGGATTCGGATCTGGCACGGCTGAAAAAGGGGTAGCCCTTTTCCATTGGTTCTATGAATAGTACTCTGTTCGGTCTCTTGCGTAGAATGCAAGGTCGCAATACTGAATCCCGTTCTGAACCACAGAGGCACGAAGACATTGGGGAAAGTTCAAAAAAACTCCGCGCTTCTGTGTCTCCGTGGTTAAGTTTTTCGACTTTCAACAGAAAAGATTGGCAATCCTGGGTGCCGGGTTTGCTTGCAATTCTTGGGGTGATTCTGTATGTGGCACAGGCGTGGCGTTACGCACATACCACCATCCCCGGCCTGGATGAAGGCTCCTATCTTTTCAAAGGATATCTTTATCTGCACGGCGTGTATGAACCTTTCGAGCCTTATGGTCCGCTGACCAATAAGGCTCCTTTTGCATTTTTGATCCCCGGTTTTGCAGAATACATTTTTGGGGCAGGTCTGCGCACGGGGCGCTTTTTCATGATCTTTCTCGGCCTGCTTGCCATTTTGGGGACGTGGATCACCGCACGCCGTTGGGCAGGGAATTGGTTTGCAACGGCCACGGTCTGGGCATATGCACTTGCGCCGACGGTGATCAAGATCCATGCCATTACCGCTTCCGAGGTCATCATCGCCTGCATGCTGGCGTGGATGTGCGTCTTCCTGCTTGCTGAGGAGAGGCCGCTGTGGCAGATCGTGGCAGGGTCGGTGCTTGGTGCGCTGGCCGTGCTGACGCGGCAGAACATGGTCGTGGTTCTGCCTTTGCTCATCCTGTATGTCTTTTGGCAGCATGGCAAACAAAAAGGGCTCGTTTCTTTTGGTACGGCTTCCGCCATCTTTTTGGCGGTTCACATTTATTACTGGCCCAACATCCTCACCATTTGGGCGCCGTGGCTGCCCGATGGACTCACCCCTTTCCTGAATCCGTTCCGCCTGCCGAAGGAAGCGGTTCCTGTTTGGGATCCGTCCATTGATTTTTGGAATCGGACGATTTCGTTTTTTCAGGGAATCCGCTACCATTTCATTCCCGCCGCTGGGAGCATTTTTGCGCTGATGATCTTGCGCATCCCACGGGACTGGAAAACTGTCCCTGCCATGCGAGCGGCCTTGTTCCTCGCCCTGACATATTTCATCCTCTTCGCCATGCACGGTTGGGCGGCGGTGGCGAGTCAGTATGAAAGCTATAGCTGTGTGTACTGCTTCACGCCGTATCTGTCGTTTTTCGACCCGCTGGGAATTCTTTTTACGGTGATCGTCCTCTCGCATTTGGCGAATCGAACTCCATCCCGTTGGATCCTGTTCCTCGGCGCAGCGACCCTGCTCACCCTTGCGACAGGATTCGGATTTTCATCCTTCGACAGCCTCAGCCAGTTTTTCCTTAAGTTCCCGGTCCCGCGCATGAGCGGCGGACAATTCCTGCCGGGTACAACCACCCTGCTGGCATTTATCACCAATAAGTTCGGCACGGAATTGATCTGGGTCAAGCGTTATGTTTCTGCGGCCCTGGGTTTGTTAGTGGGTGTTGCGGTTCTGCTGATTGCAGGCATCATCACGCGCCGCATGAAGGATGCACAGACTCGCCCGGGGTTTGCCTTCGTTTTGCTCAATTTGTCCATCGCGATGGGGCTGATCCTTTCTCCGCTGCTGCATGTGGGTGGCCGCAGTATTGACTGCGAAACGGATATGCTGGTCGCCAACGAACAGGTCGGCGCTCATCTCGCAAGTTTCATCCCTGCGGATAGTCTGGTATATTGGGACGGCGGTCTGTCGTTTACTGCGATGACCTACGTGCCGCAGGCGCGTATCTTTCCGCCGCAGATCAACGACGGTTATTCGTACCGCATCGGCGGCGATGCCGATACACTGGCCCGCTTCAGTCACTGGAATACCGAATTGAAGGAAGAATGGAAAGCCAGTGCCGATATTTTCATCATTCAATCCAAACGCTACACACTCTGGAAGGATTTCCTGAATCCGAATGAGTTTGAAGAGTACCCCAAACCGCCCGTGGCCCCCTCTTGCGAGGATGGGTCTGAACTAAGGATATTTCACAGGCTGCCATGAATCTTTCACTTGTAGTTCCAGTCTATAACGAGCAGGATAACCTGCCGCTTTTGTTCGAAGCCATTAACAAGGTCATGCCCACGATGAATCGCACTTGGGAGGTGATTTTGGTGGACGATGGCAGTCAGGATAACAGCCTGGCTGTTTTGAACGAGTACGCCAAAAAAGACTTTGCTCATGTGCGTGTGATCTCATTCCGCCGCAACTTCGGGCAGACCGCCGCGATTGCCGCCGGGCTCGATTATGCCCAGGGCGAGATCATCGTGCTGCTGGATGCAGACATGCAGAACGACCCTGCTGACATCCCCATGATGCTTGCCAAACTGGACGAAGGTTATGACCTTGTCAGCGGTTGGCGCAAGAGCCGCAAAGATAATGCCATCACCCGCAATTTCCCATCCATGATCGCCAACCGCATCATTTCAAAGGTGACGGGGGTGCATCTGCACGATTACGGCTGCACACTCAAAGCCTATCGCCGCGACGTGCTTGAAGGGTTCCGCTTGTATGGCGAAATGCACCGCTTTATTCCGGTCTATGCCCATTCGGTCGGGGCGAAGATCACCGAGGTGGTGGTCAACCATCACCCGCGCAAACATGGCAAGACCAAGTACGGCCTGGAGCGGACCGCAAAGGTCGTGCTTGACCTGTTTACCGTAAAATTTCTGATCTCCTATTCTTCGAAACCCATTTATCTGTTTGGCGGCGCAGGCGGGTTTCTCATGGTCATCAGCGCCATCATCATGTTGTATCTTTTTGTGCGCCGCATTTTCTTTTTGGTTGCCATTGCCAATTCGCCGCTGTTGCAGATGAGCGCGATGTTCTTCATCCTCGGCTTCCAATCCATCCTGCTGGGTCTGATCGCGGAACTGCTCGTCCGCACGTATCACGAGTCACAGCGCAAACCCACCTATACCATCCGCACCATGATCAACCTGGAGCAGGACCCGCGTGATTAACTGGCTCAGCAAGAACCGTCAGACCGTTGCGCGTGGGATCGGCAGCGTTCTGGCGTTGGTGCTTCTGGCGGTCTTGATTCAGGAGCAGGGGGATGGTGAATTGTTTTCCGCCTTCCGCCGCGTTTCACTGGGGTATTTTGGGCTGGCTCTTGTCGTCTTGCTCGTTTCGCGGCTTTTCGCCATTTTGCGCTGGCACATCCTGCTGCGCTCGGCGGGTGTGAACATTTCCTTCCTCCGCTCGGTTGAACTCACCTTTACTGGCAACTTTTCGTCCAATTTCCTGCCGACCACCATCGGCGGGGATGTGGTGCGTTTGACCGGTGCCATGCAGCTTGGTTATGACCGCGCCATTTGCCTCGCCTCACTCGTCGTGGACCGTTTGGTGGGGATGGCGGGAATGGCATTGGCCCTTCCCTTTGGGCTGGTTCCGCTTTTTGCGCTTTCGAACGGTTCGACCCAATCTGTCACATTATCCGCCCTCCTTCAAAAAGGCGTGGACTTTATCCGCCGCACTTTCGAATCGCTTTCGATCTGGTTGAAGAAACCCTCGGCCTTGTTTGCTTCCCTGCTGGCTACGCTGGGTAATCAGGCCTTTATTTATTTGATGGTCTATTTTCTTTTGCTGGGCATCGGTCACCGCCTTTCGTTCTGGCTGGTGGCGGGCATGTACACACTCTCTTATTTCGTGACCCTGATTCCCATTTCCATCAACGGCCTCGGTGTTCAGGAACTTTCGATGACGTTTTTGCTCACCAGCCTCGGCGGGCTGACCGAATCAGAAAGCGCCACAGTGGCCGTATTGGTGCGCATTATTTTCCTCATCACCAGCCTGCCTGGTGCATACTTCCTGCCCTCCATCCTTGCCGCAATGAATAGCAAGGAAGTTGACGAAAGATAAACCTGATATCGGGGCGGGGAATTGATCCGCCCGATTTTTGAACGACGCAGGTCTGCTTCCGCAATGAAACCAACCTCCTCGAAAATCTTCTGGCAAACATTCATCACCGCCACAGTCCTCATGAGCGGGCTGGCCATCTACCAGACCGTTCAGCGCGTGGCTGATTTGGAGATCACCCTCTGGCGATCCAAGTGGATTCTGCTGGTGGGCCTGTTCGCGTTGAATATTTTTGCGGGGATCTTTGTACTGTGGCAGCTTTCCACTGCCCGCGCTTCATACCTGACCGAAAAACAGGCCGCCGTTACGAAAAGCGGAATCAACCCGTGGGTTGGGTCTGTGTTGATTGCCTTTGGCTTCTTTCTCGTTTGGGCGGTTCGCCTTTTCTTTTTTGGGGATGTCCTTCCGCAAATTGCACCCATCTTCTGGGTTTTTCTCTGGGCAAGTTTGATTCAAACCTTTGGCTTGCAATTGCTGACAGGCAGGGATTGGCTCACCCCGTTCGTGGCGGCTGTGCTTGTGCAGGGGGTGGTCTATCAAATTTTCGGGCATCTCACCATCGTTTCTGCGTATCCATTTTCCATCGGTTATTCTGAAGCGGGGCGGCATTATTATGCTTCGCTGTTCTTTGCTAGACCGCTGTACGGAACCGAACTCGCGCTTCCATTCTTGCACCCCACGCGTTACTTTTTGATGTCGCTTCCATTTCTGGTGGACGGTTTGCCGCTTTGGGCGCATCGCCTCTGGCAGGCGCTGCTGTGGATCGGTCTGACTGCCGCCTCTTCCATTTTGTTGATCCGCCGCTTGAACTTCACAGGGTGGGTTCGATTCGCGCTCATTGCCTGGGCCTTCCTGTATTTTTTCCAAGGCGCGGTTTATTATCATTTGCAGGTCTGTGTCATTTTGATTTTGGCGGGGGTGTCGGTCAAGCACCCGTGGCGGTCATTGCTGTTCGTGGTTCTCGCTTCTGTTTGGGCGGGTGCCAGCCGCGTGAACTGGTTTCCCGTCCCTGCCATGCTGGCGGTTGCGATCTACCTGCTTGAAACACCGCTGGAAGGAAAAGGCTGGCGTTATTGGCTGACCCCGTTCCTATGGGGAATCTGCGGGCTCGCTGCTGCGTCTGCTTCGCAGTTTGCGTACATCGCCGTTTCAGGCAACAGTGATGCGCGTTCCTTCGGTTCCAGTTTCACATCTGACCTGATCTGGAGCCGCCTGCTTCCGAATGAAACCTTCCCGATGGGAATTTTATTGGGGATTGTCATCGTCTCTGCCCCGTTGATCTTTGCGTTCATTCAAATGGTCCGCGGAAAGATTTCCAGTTTGCATCCGTTGCGCTGGCTGGCATTGATTGCCATGCTGGCTGTTCTTTTTCTCGGCGGCATGGTCGTCAGCGTGAAGATCGGCGGCGGCGCAGATTTGCACAACATGGATGCGTTTCTCGTAATGCTGGCGCTTGTCGTGACGGCTTTCATCGGCGGGCGGGTAGCGGGGGAGCGCGAAGCGAATCCTGCCTGGGGGGCGATTCCTGTTTGGGTTGTTGCAGCAGCCGCCCTCGTCCCGATCGGATTCGCGCTTCCACAGGTTGGATTCTTTCAAAGGTACGATTCAAACCTTGTCGAAGCGGACCTGTTCAAGTTGCAGGCATCCACACAAAATGTTGAAGGCGAAATCCTTTTTGTAACCGAACGTCAGTTGTTGATTTTCAACGATGTAAATAATATTCCGCTTGTGCCCGAATATGAGCAGATGGAACTGATGGAAATGGCGATGTCGGGCAACCGCGACTATCTTGAAAATTTTTACGCTGACCTGAGATCGCATCGTTTCGCGCTGATCGTTGCCGAGGAACAAAAATTTGCACTGCAAAAACACGGCGCGTTTTTGGAAGAGAACAATGCGTGGGTGCGTTTTGTGGGCGCACCGATCCTGTGCGCGTATAAACCTGTGACGACTCTATCCTCGACAAATATTCAAGTGTTTGCGCCGCGCGAGAACAACCCCGAATGCAAAGACCCGTTTGAAAAATAACCATGCGAATTTTGCTCATCAACAGCGAGTATCCACCCATCGGCGGCGGCGCAGGCAATGCCAGCGCGAACATCGCCCGTTGTCTTGCCGCACTCGGGCACGAGGTGACGGTGTTGACCTCGCTGTTCGGCGACCAGCCTTTTTTGGAAACCCTCGACGGCGTCACGATTTGCCGCGTTCGCGCCATGCGCCGCAGGCAGGATCGCTCGACTGCGTTTGAGCAATTGACCTTCATCGCCGCCGCATCTTTTCACAGCCTCAACCTGATTCGGCAAAATAGACCAAACGCCACTTTGGCATTTTTCGGTGTGCCTTCGGGCGCGGTGGCGTGGATGCTGAAAAAACTTTTCCGCATTCCATACATCGTCTCTCTGCGCGGCGGGGATGTGCCTGGCTTCCGCCCGTATGATTTCAAACTCTTCCATAAAATTGCAGCACCGTTTTTGCGCGTCATCTGGCATCAAGCGGACTC
>DAOQID010000127.1:0-10944 GCA_035339375.1 Anaerolineales bacterium
GCCACGGCCACGCCCATCACCCAAACCCCCACGCGTACCCTCACGCCCACCAAAACCGTCACCCCCACGCGCACGGTCACCCGCACGCCCACAGCAGAACCCGTGGGCAGGCCTGTCATCAACGAATTCCTTGCACGTCCCGGCTACGATTGGAACCGCGACGGCTTTGTCGATGTGTACGATGAATTCATCGAAATCAAGAACATCGGCATCGTAGAGATCAACCTCAAAGGCTGGAAGTTGGACGACGAAGCCGATTCAGGCTCCACACCCTTCACCTTCCCCGATCTGCTCCTCCTGCCCGGAGACCGGGTCGTCTTTTACGGCAATGAAACCCGCATCCTGCTCAGCGATGGCGGCGACACCGTGCGCCTGCTGAACGCCAGCAACAAAGTGTACGACGCCTACACCTACCCGCTTGCCAAATTCAAAGACAAATCCGTCTGCCGCATGCCCGATGGCAACGGCTCATGGTACGAAGACTGCATCCCCACGCCCAACCTCACCAACTCGCGTCAGGGTTCCGTCCCCTCCATGCCGGGCGGCTCCAATGCCGAATCCGAGCTTTGTGATTTTCCCGATACCATGCCCGAGGATTTTGTCTACGCCGAATGCCGCGGCTTCGGCGGAAACATCTGGGATACCTTCTTCTGGGATCAATTCGGCTGGCTCGGGCGCATGATCTTCCAACCCGCATCAAGCAAATGGGAAATCATTGTAGAGTAACCACAAACCTAAAAATAAAAGAATAAATAAAACAACAAACGGTAAACCGATGGATGGTTTACCGTTTTGCTTGTTTCCCTGTATACTATCGTCTCATGGAAACCTTCTTCACTTTTCTCGAAAAACGCGTTGACGACTCATCCTCCCTGCTCTGCATCGGACTCGACCCTCACATCCCCGACCTCAAGGAACCCACCGCCGAATCAGCCCTCGACTTTTGCCTGACTCTGATCAAGCAGACAGCTCCCTACGCTGCAGCATTCAAACCCAACGCCGCCTTCTTCGAAGTCTTCGGCGCCGAAGGGTGGCTGGCCCTCAAACAGGTCATCGAAGCCATCAATGCCGAATCGAACCGACTGGGTTCGCGCATCCCCATCATCCTCGATGCGAAGCGGGGTGACATCGCCTCCACCGCCGATGCCTATGCCAGGTCCGCTTTTGAGAACCTCGGCGCAGATTGCATCACCTTGAACCCATATCTCGGAAAAGACTCCATCGAACCCTTCATTCAAAATTCTGAAAAAGGTGTCTTCCTGCTTTGCAAAACATCCAACGCAGGTTCAATGGACCTGCAAAATCTGCTCGTATTGCCGATGGGTTCAGATACCCCCATGCCCCTGTACATTTATGTCGCCAAACTCGCACAAGAGTGGAACGAAAAAAATAACATCGGCCTAGTGGTGGGCGCCACCCATCCGCAGATCATGGAAATGATCCGCGCGGCCGTGCCGAACCTGTGGTTCCTTTCACCGGGTGTCGGCGCACAGGGCGGCGAATTGCAGCTTGCCCTGAAAGCCGGTCTGCGCCCCGATGGCAAGGGGATCCTGCTCCCTGTTTCGCGTGCCGTGGCCCGCGCACAAAACCCCGCCAAAGCCGCCGCCGAATTACGCGATGAGATACTGAACATCAAGAGAGAATTGAAACTCAGATAACCGAAAAGGAATCATCCATGACAGAACTCAATTCAAACCTGGCATCCCTTGCCGATGGCCTGCTCTCTGCGGGCTGCATCAAGTTCGGAGAATTCACCCTTAAATCCGGGCTCAAATCTCCCATCTACATTGACCTGCGTCAGATCATCACCTACCCCAGTTTGCTGGAACAGGTCGGTGCAGCTTACCTGCCGCTGTTAAAAGAATTGAAGTTCGACCGTCTGGCTGGCCTGCCTTATGCCGCCATCCCCATTGCAACGGCTGTTTCTCTGCAGGGCAATTACCCCATGATCTATCCACGCAAGGAAGTAAAGGCCTACGGCACCAAGGCCGAGATCGAAGGCGAATATCACGCAGGTGAAACGGCCCTCGTCATTGATGATCTCGCCACCACCGGCGGAAGCAAGTTCGAAGCCATCGAAAAACTGACCGCAGTTGGGCTGGCCGTGAAAGACGTGGTTGTGCTGGTGGACAGACAATCCGGCGCAAAAGAATCACTGGAACAGGCGGGCTATTCCATGCATGCTGTGTTAACCATCCGTCAAATGCTCGACCATTGGGAATCCACGGGCAAAGTGGAAAAAGATAAGATCGAAGCAACGAGAAAATTTTTGGAACAAAACGGCTGATTCAGGTTTTTATGGAATTGACCTCTTGCATAAGTAAAGTGTTGTAGACCACAAAGTCACAAAGGCGCTAAGTCACTAAGCTTTTTTCTTTGAGTCTTCGAGACTTTGTGCCTTGGTGGTAAAAAAATGGACTCATGCAAGAGTTCTAATAAAGCACCCGCCACAAGAAACTGAAAGAGAGCGAAAGATCTCTGGTGTAATTGCAGAGACCATTCGCTCTCTTTTTTTGTCACCTGTCAGCAGGCAAATTTGTTTGACTTCTTGCGTAAGTTGCAAGGAATGTCTTTGAAATGCCATTTTGAACCACGGAGTTTTTAATTGTTTTCTCTGTATCTCCGTGGTTAATCTTTCAGACTTTTGAAACAGGTCTATTGTGCAATATTGAGCGGGCCGCCTGCGGGGAATAACAGGTAACGCAAATCGCCGCGTTCGACCCCCATGCCGCAGAACTTCAAGGTGTTAATTTCCAGACTGACTTCAAAGGTCCTTGAACTCCAGGTTGTACCTGTCAGAGTAAAAAGCAGCCTGTTGGGGCGGTCTATCGGCGGAAGAATCTCATGGCTGACGGGCAGGGTGGAGTGCTCAAAAAATACACGGTCGCGCATTTCTTTGGGAGAGTGGATCACCTGTTGAATGGCAGTACACGTATGGTCATATGCGGCCTCCCAGTTTTCCTGTTCGATCGCAGTGAGATATTCATCCAATGATTGCTGCATCGGTGAAACTTGAGGTTGGGCTGTTTCAGGGATAATGATCTGAATTTGATTGGCCTGTACCATCGGCAGTGATTCCTGAGTGGCATAATACAGGTACTCGGGTGTCAGGTTCATTGGATAGGGAGATTGGGTGGTTCGCAGCGGCGGCATCAGCGGATGGTCCACGGCTACAGTTCTGAGCGTGTACCAACGGAAAATGAACGCGCCTGTGTTCAAGATAAGGAACATGATCAGAATCACGATCATCCACATTCGGATCGGATTCTTCATAAACTGATATCGGATGATGTCAATTGTGGAGGTTTTCTGGATGGGAAGTTGAGTCTGCCCCCGTACGACGATGACCGGCGGCTGTTCCAATGAAATGATGGCCGTGTTGGACCGTGATATCCGCTCAAGTTCGGCGCGGGCGTGTTGATTATCGGGGTTGATCGCCAGTATTTTTTTCAGGCAGTATGTTTTCTTTGGCAGGTCATCCACACATTCATACAGGCATACCCAAGCCGATTCGTTGCGCGGTTCCTCTTGAACCAGCCTGCTCAAAATGGGCAAAGCCTTCCGCTTGTTCCCAGAAAGGATCAGTTCCATGGCTTGTTCGAGTTTATCTGGTTTCATATTCCCTCAATCATCTAAAAATTTGTACAAAAATAAAAATAACTACGCTTTCTGAACCGGGGCGATCTTGTCTTTCAATTGCAAAAAAGGTTTTTCGAAAAAACGATAGCTGAACCAGGCCACAAAAATGGAAGTGACCGTGATAAGCGCAAGGAATCCCAGTTGGTTCACCCAGAAACTTTCAACGAGCGGCCACATCGGCTGCACCAGGACGATGATGGGCCAATGGAAAATATACACACCATAACTGATAACCCCGATCATGCGCAGATGTTCATTGCGAAGGAAGAGTCGCAGCGCTCCATTTTCGTTGGAAGTAAGTGCGATGGTAAGAAAACTGGCAAAAAAGATTCCCAACGGGAGCAGGCCATACAATAACACCTCGGGGTCGTGGCCGTAGAATCCCTTTTGTGTGATCCCCACAGTGACCACGGTCACGGCGCTGAAGGCGGCTAAAAGAAGGGCAGGTGTGCGAAACCGCCCAAGCGAGCCATGCTGACGGAGAAGGACCGCCACACAAGCGCCCAGTGCGAGTGTGTCCATGCGTGAAAACGTGAAGAAGTACGCCAGCTTTTCATAATGGACGAAGACCACCCGTACAATGAATGCCATAATGATCGTAAGAATGCCAAGCCTGCCCACTGAATTTCGCCTGGCTGCAAACAAGACCAGCGCAGGCCAAAGCAGATAGAACTGTTCCTCGATCGCCAAAGACCAAAAATGGCTGATGATCTTCGTGGGCGCAAGGTCAAGCAGGGCCAGCCAGTTTTGAAGATAAAGCCAGTACGAAACTTGTGCAATGGCTGATTTTTGTTCGAAGAATTTCAACAGCCCGAATGCAGCCAGAAGGGTAAAAAGGAGCAGTACCGCATAGTAAAGTGGAAAAATGCGTAGAATGCGCCTTAGATAGAAATTGCGAAAATAGTTTTCCTGTTTGAAGGTATCGAGCAAAATCCCCGTGATCAGAAAGCCGGAAAGCACGAAGAACAGGTCCACCCCGATCCATCCGCTTTCGACGAGGGCATAGTAGACTTTTTCAGCAGGGTTCTGGGGGGCGGCGATGATACGGCAGTGAAAAAATATGACCAGCAGGATGGCGATGCTTCTGATCCCATCCAGTTCTGGGTAATGCCGCCCCACCATGATCGGCTGGGATGTTTTGGAAGAATTCTTTTCCGACATTCTGCTTTTCGCTGCTCACAAACTCCCACGCCATCCGATGCCTTAATACCGCAGCCGTTCGCCTGCAATGGGTTAAAATGAATTTTGAACTTTGTTGATTGTAGCATAGGCAGTGTAATCATAAAAAGGACTTGATGTATAACAATTATCTTCGCCCGTTTCTTTTTCGTCTCGACCCCGAACGCGCCCATGCGTTGACATTGGATGCCGTCCGCATGGCGGGGAACATGCGGCTCTCGCTCTGGCTGTTGGAGCGGATGTTCAAAACTCCGTCCAAACCTGTTGAATTGTTTGGCCTGACCTTCAGAAATCCTGTCGGCCTTGCGGCAGGTTATGACAAGGATGGCGTTGCCATCCGCGGACTCGCTGCACTGGGATTTGGCCACGTGGAAATCGGAACGGTCACCCCGCGACCTCAACCCGGCAATCCGTCTCCCAGGGTTTTTCGCCTGTTGGAAGATGAAGCGGTCATCAATCGCATGGGCTTTCCGAGCAAGGGCTCTGAATTCATGCAGCTTAAGTTGAACCCATCCCTGCGCCCGGGGTGGTTCGAACGCATTTATGGCTTCCAGCCTCACAACAAGAACAAATTCGAGCGTTCCATTAACAAGGGCGGGGCCATTCTGGGGATCAACCTCGGCAAGAACAAGGAAACCCCCAATGAAGATGCCGTGTATGACTATGTTTCACTGGTGGATGTCTTTTCAAGATATGCCGACTACCTGACCATCAATATCAGTTCGCCCAATACGGTGGGACTGCGTGAATTGCAGGGACGTGCTGCACTGGAAAAATTACTTGCCCACATTCATCAACAGCGGCTGGTTTCGCAAACGTACCACGAAAAGCGATTGCCCATCCTTGTCAAACTTGCACCGGACCTGACCGATGCCGAACTGGATGATGCCATCGAAGCCATTTTGCAGGCGAAGATGGATGGCATCATCGTTACCAACACAACCCTTGCCCGCGAGGGATTAAAGTCTGTGCTGCGGGGAGAAACAGGCGGCTTGAGCGGGAGTCCGCTTGCGGTTAAGAGCGAAGCGGTTCTTCATCGCACGCTGAAACAGGTGAACGGTGCAGTTCCCATTGTGAGCGCGGGCGGAATCATGTCTCCCGACGATGCAAAACGCCGCCTTGAAATGGGGGCGGCGCTGGTGCAGGTGTACACAGGGTTGATCTATCGCGGGCCGGGGCTGGTGCGGGAGATCGTGAAATCTTTGTAAGCCTACGGCATGTACAACCCGCCTGTTGCTTCCATCCAGTCTGCGATCTTTTCCACGGCGGCGGGGATGTTGTTGTCTGAAATATCGATTTCAAGTTTTGGCAGAATTGATTCGCTGGCAAGCCTGCGGATCAATTTTTGTTCTTCGATGAAAAGGTTCAAGTCATCGTATTGCGATGGGTTGCCCGAAACCTTGAGTCTTTCGGCGCGTGCGGCTTCGAAAGATTCAGGAGAGCGGGTGAGCAGCACCAGGCGGAAATTCAGCGGCAGCAGGCGTTCTTCAAGCCAGCGAAAATCGTAATCTTTGTGGTGGGTGTTCAATTGATACATACGCGTGGAAAGATGGAAACGATCGACGATCCACGAGTAGTAGCGCTGCAATTCAAAAAGTTTCACCCAGGTTTCGTAGGTTTCCATGGCCTGGGCTTCCTCCTGCGGTTCAAAGTTGATCAAACCGCGGCCCCACGGAAAATTGGTGAAGGCGCACCACTCACCGGAAATGAGCGGCGAATGATATTTGTATTTGCGCGGCCCCACGATGCGTGGGTGTTCGTTGAGCGCAAACGCGATGTCGGTTTTAAAGGTCAGGCGGGTGCCTTCGAGGATGATTTTAGGGGTCATTTTGCTCATATTTGTAATTATATTCACAGAACAACCTTACAGAAAAATTCTAATAATATTCTGAAACGATTCCTCTGCATTGTTGTGGTATATTCCCGAACAGGTGAAACCAAAGGTAAATTTATGGACGATAGAATTACGATCATCGAAGGACCCCCACCCATTTTTGAGCATGTCAATGATGGCTGGGCGCTTGGGTTGAACGAAAGCTCGACCCTTTCCGTTCCCGCGCTGACCCGTCTGCGCACGTTCAACGGGCCCGCACTTGTGCAGCGTTGCTACAACGCCTGGCACAACAAATCATCCATTCACCTGCATTATCGCAGCGAAGCCGGTCTCGAAGAAACGGCCCCCATCATCGCCGCGCGCAATGTAGATACCCCCGATGGGCACATGCTTCTTCTGTGGGTGTATCTCGATGGCGAAAACGTGGAATACGAGGTGGATGCAGGCGACGAAGACCAGCAGGATGATTTTCCCGAATAACTGACTCTCAAAGTATTGACCGTCACCTTGCACAAGGTGACGGTCGCTTTTTTTGAATCGAGGATGAATGTCAACGCTTCATACTGACCTCAAATCTGGTGCGGCGATTCTGACGCTGAATCGCCCCAGCCGCGCCAATTCCTTCAACTTCGAAATGACCACTGCCTTGATGGATGCCCTGTCAACTGCAGAGAACGACCCGCAGGTTCGCTGCATGGTCATCACCGGCGGTGGGAAGGTGTTCAGCGCCGGTCAGGATATTACCGAAATGAAACAGGGCGGCGGCGTGGTTTCATACCGCGAGCATTTGGAGAAAACCTATAACCCTTTGATCTTGCAGATCCGCCGCATGGGCAAGCCTGTCATTGCCGCGGTCAATGGGCCGTGTGCAGGGGCGGCATTTGGTATTGCACTGGCTTGTGACCTGCGGATCGCTCATTCACGCGCTTACTTCGTGGTGGGGTTCAGCGGTATTGCACTTGCACCGGATTCGGGTGTATCGCTCCTTTTGCCGAAATATATTGGGCTGGGCCGCGCACAGGAATATTTTTATTCCAACAAACCCATCACATCCCATCTGGCGTATCAGTGGGGATTGGTCAATCAGGTGGGTGGGTTTAACTTCAACGCGCTGATTCTGCAAATTGCGGGCAGGCTGGCCGCAGGTCCGCGTGAGGCGTTTGCGGCGGGGAAGAAAGCCTTCAATCAGGCGATCCTTCCCAATTTGGAAGAGTCTCTCCGTTATGAAGGCATTTTGCAGGATGAAGCAGGCCGGTCGGCGGAGCACCGTGAGGGAGTGGCGGCATTTTTAGGAAAGCGCCTCCCGAAGTTCGATTAGGAATTTCCTTCAAAACCAGTCAAAACTCATCATTAATCAGCGCAAATATGCGGATTTTTGTCATATTGACGTCATTCTGATTCTCGTGTAAAGTTTAGGGGTACTTGTGATTTAATGGATTAACTTTATGGTTCAGCAGATTGACATAAATCGTGTTTAGAGCGGGTACCCCGTCCGGGGTGCCCGCTTATATTTTCTCAAATTCTCATCAAGGAGAACAAAAAATGTCAGGACAGATCAATGCCTTTGAAATGGCGCAGAAGCAATTCGATGGAGTTGCCAAGCAATTGAAGCTGGATCCCGGCGTAGCCGAGGTTCTTCGCTGGCCGATGCGTGAATATTCCTTCCGCATCCCTGTGCGTTTAGACGATGGTTCGCTCAAGGTTTTCCAGGGCTTCCGCGTTCAGCACAATGATGCCCGCGGTCCGAACAAAGGCGGCATTCGCTTCGCTGCCAATGAGACCATGGATACCGTGCGCGCGCTCGCCACATGGATGACCTGGAAATGCGCTGTGGCGGATATTCCGCTCGGCGGCGGTAAGGGCGGCATTATTGTCGATCCCTCCACACTTACCGTTAATGAAAAAGAAGAAATGTGCCGCGGTTGGGTGCGTGCCATGTGGAAGAACATCGGCCCACGCAATGACGTGCCCGCTCCCGATGTGGGTACCACTCCTCAAATGATGGGCTGGATGATGGACGAATATTCCCGCCTCGTCGGTCAGTACACCCCGGGTGTATTTACCGGCAAACCGCTCGGCGGCGGCGGCTCTCTCGGCCGCACCGAAGCCACCGGCTACGGCGTGATCTACACCGTGCGCGAAGCCATGAAACACCTCAATATCGACGGCAAGAATTCCATCGCCGCCATTCAGGGCTTTGGCAACGTTTCACAGTATGCGGCTGTTGGTTTTGTTGAAATGCTCGGTGGTCAGGTTGCCTGCGTTTCCTGCTGGGACCGCCACGACAAGAAGTCCTACACCTACAGCAAGAAGGGCGGCATTGATCCGCGCTTCCTGCTCACCATCGTGGATGAGTATGGCACCATTGACAAGAAGAAGGCTCAGGATGCCGGTTACACCGTTGAAGATGGCGATGCCTGGATCACCAAGGAAGCCAATGTGTTGATCCCCGCCGCGCTCGAAGGACAGGTCACTGCTGATACCGTTGGCAAGATGTCGAAGGGCATCAAGATCGTGGCTGAAGGCGCGAACGGCCCCTGCACCCCCGAAGCCGATGAACACTTCAAGAAGAACGGCATTTTCAACATCCCCGATTTCCTCTGCAACGCGGGCGGCGTTACCACCTCCTACTTCGAACAGGTTCAGAACGATATGAACTTCTACTGGAGCAAGGAAGAAGTGCTCGAACGCCTCGACCAGAAGATGACCTCTGCTTTCCACGGCGTGCTCGACCGCAGTGAAAAGGAAAAGGTTTACATGCGCGATGCCGCTTACATGGTCGCCATTGACCGTGTTGTCACCGCCATGCACCTGCGCGGCTGGTTGACTGGAAATTCGTAACGAGTAATTGGTAATTCGTAATTGGGAGAGGACTCGCCTTTGGGTGAGTCCTCTTTTTGATATGCGATTCTTTCTTAACCTAAATCTGATTCTGTTTTCTTGAGCAGAATCTCCCCCCAACATTTTGATACAATACCAACACCAATCTCTACCTACCAAGAGGCTAGCATGTCAAAACAAACTTTCAAATGGGATGATCCCTTTCTCTTCAATGACCAGCTGACAGACGAAGAGCGTATGATCCGCGATACTGCGCGCAAATACTGCCAGGAGAAGTTAATGCCGCGCATCCTCGAAGCGAATCGGAATGAATCCTTTGACCGCAGCATCATGACCGAAATGGGCGGTCTGGGTTTCCTCGGCTCCACCATCCCTGAACAATACGGCGGCGCGGAATTGAACTATGTCTCCTATGGTTTGATCGCCCGTGAAGTGGAACGTGTGGATAGCGGTTACCGCTCTGCGATGAGCGTGCAATCATCACTGGTGATGTACCCGATCTTTACTTATGGAACCGAGGAACAAAGAAAAAAATACCTGCCTAATTTGGCAAGCGGCAAATGGGTCGGTTGTTTCGGTCTCACCGAACCCAACCACGGGAGTGACCCCGCCAGCATGGAAACCAAGGCGAAAAAAGTGGATGGCGGCTATATTTTGCACGGCAACAAAATGTGGATCACCAATTCCCCGATCGCCGATGTTTTCGTGGTGTGGGCAAAATTGGATGGCGAGATCCGCGGCTTCATTTTGGAAAAAGGCATGAAAGGCCTGAGCGCTCCAAAGATCGAAGGAAAATTCAGCCTGCGTGCCAGTACCACCGGTGAGATCGTGATGGAAGAAGTCTTTGTACCCGATGAGAACCTGATGCCGAACGTTTCTGGTTTGAAGGGACCATTTGGATGTTTGAACAAGGCCCGCTACGGAATTGCATGGGGCGCCCTGGGTGCGGCTGAATTTTGCTGGCATGCGGCAAGACAATATACATTGGACCGTCCACAGTTTGGGCGGCCGTTGGCTGCGAATCAGATCATTCAACTTAAGCTGGCGAACATGATGACGGAGATCACCCTCGGTTTACAGGGCGCTTTGCGTGTGGGCAGACTCATGGATGATGATAAGTCCACACCTGAAATGATCTCGCTCATCAAGCGTAATTCCTGCGGCAAAGCGCTTGAGATCGCCCGTCATGCTCGCGATATGCACGGTGGTAACGGCGTTTCCGATGAATTCCATGTCATTCGGCATGTAATGAATTTGGAAGCGGTCAATACCTACGAAGGCACGCATGACATCCATGCATTGATCCTTGGCAGGGCCCAAACGGGCATTCAGGCTTTTTCATAAAAATGAACCTTTATGCCGCCCAGCGTTTTTATTTTTATAAATATTGAGCTGATTGTCCCTGGCTCATGGGTGTTGACCTGGAGTCCATAGAAAAACAAACCTCGCCA
>DAOQID010000128.1:0-10927 GCA_035339375.1 Anaerolineales bacterium
ATAAAAACTTTCTCAACATGTATTCGCTCTTCGCCACGCCCAACAGATAATACGGCGTGCGGATCATGCCGCGCAGGTCTTTTTTCTTCCATGCACGGCGCAGACGGAATTCATGGTGAACCCGTCCATGCAGGATGCGGTAAAACTCCTGTGGAAACGGTCCGTGGTAAAGCATGGCAAGGTCATCTGAATCCACCCAGTTTTGCTTCTCGCCCAATTCCATTTTTACACGCTCAAAAAATTTCGTTCCAGGCAGCGGGTAGGAAACCGAAATGCCGATGTCATCGGGCATGCACTCGCGTACCATTTTCAAGGTTTTTTGCACATCGGCCCAGGTCTCACCGGGGTAGCCAAATTGCAAAAAGAAACCGACCTCGATCTTGTTTTCATGCAGCAAATGCGCGGCGCGGTGAATATCCTCCACCTGATCGCCTTTGTCCATCGCATCCAAAATTTTCTGCGACCCCGACTCCGCGCCAAGCCACACTGTTTTACAGCCTGCCTTCGCAAGCGCCGAAGCCGTTTTCTCGGTCACAAGGTCGGCGCGCTTCAAACACTTGAACGGGATGACCGCATCCAACTCATGCAGCAATTCCGCAAACCGCTCCACCCAGTTTGGTTTCAAGCCAAAAATATCATCGGCAAACCAAATGTGATCGGGAGCAAAATTCTCCTTCAACCACTTCATCTCCGCCGCCACATTCTCAGGCGAGCGCGAGTTATAACGCTGGCCCCAGATCGGCTTGGCGCACCAATTGCAATGGTACGGGCAGCCACGGGTCGTCACCATGTTCATCGAAAAATATCCGTGCCGCTCAAGCCAGATCTTTTTATACTTCTGCACATCCACCAGATCCCAGGCAGGGAATGGCAGCGCATCCAGGTCTTTGATATCGGGACGGCGCAAGGCATGTGTTGACCTTTTGGATACAAGGCCAGGAAGCCCTTCCGCATCCTTCCCCGCCGACAACTGGTCCAGCAATTCTGCAAGAGTCTCCTCCCCTTCACCCAGCAGACAGTAATCCGCGCCGCGTTCGAGGTATTGACTGTAATGGTCGGTCGCATCAGCACCGCACAATATGACCGTGCATCCGCGCTCTTTAGACATGCGGATCATCGTGAAGGCTGCTTCGCGCATCCGCAGCAGGCACATCTTGGAAAGATAATTGAAATTATCTTCGAAAATGACCGCGTATTCTGGCCGATGCTCATCAAGCGACCTTGCCCATTCTTCTTCCGAATCAGCCAGCATCGCATCGAAGAGCGCCACGTCATATCCATGCGCGCGGATGGCACTGGCCGCGTACAAGGTCCCCAGCGGCGGATATGGCATCATGGCATCCCAAAGCTTGGGGTCAAACCGCAGATAGTAGGATTGTCCAAAGAGGATCTGTGTCATTTTTCAACCTGTAAACTTGAAACCCTGTCTTGAAAAGCTTTCATTGCCCACGTGCCGTGATGGTCAAAATTACCCTGGCAAATCTCCGCTGAAAAATTCGTCTCTGTGCCATAGCCTTCCTGCGCTTGCAGGCGGGCGATCTTGCGGGTCATCTCCCACTTTTCGAAGGCGTCACCCAGCTCACGGTTAAGAAAAGATTCGCCAAGCCGCTGAAGCAGGGAACTGTTCTCGCGTGGGCTTTCATCCAGATCAGAAAAAGCATTCGGCAGAAAATCCGCCACCCAGGCATTGACGTTTAACAAACGGCGATACACACCCCAGCCGCTGAGCGGAATCATTTGCGCGAATTCGCGGGCGGTGTAAAGATTTTTTGCCTCCCACGCCAGCGCATTTTCCGAAACGATCACATTCGGGCAGATGACATCGCCAACCATGCGCGCCAGCCTGCCGAACAGCAGGGCAAAAGCCCGTGCCGTCCATACCCGCCCTGCTTTGGCAACGATCAAATAATCCATGTCCTTGTTTTTCGAAAGATTGAGCATCGCCAGGGAACCTGTCATTGCGACCATGCGAATAAAAGGCAGCCGACCCAAAATGCGGCCATAAAATTCGGCTCGCTTGAAGGCGCTCTTGGAATTTTTCTCACGCAGTTTTCGAATTTCCAAAATATCGGTGCGATGAGCAAGGTGATAAAAACCATTTGCATAAGCCACAGATTCCATGCCCGCCGCACAAGCCTGCAACTCTGCCTGTGAAGCAGGCGCAACTAAAAACTTACGCAGTTCACCCAGGGTCAATGGATGATCGAACACGTCTGAATATGCGAGGGTTTCAAGAACAGCCTGCTTCAAATCCATAATAGGAGACGAACTATACTTTGCAAGTTAAAATCCTGCAACGTATAGTTGCCGTGCTACGCGTTGTCTAATTCTCACATTAATGGAATAATTCCAGCTTCTTATGCATTTAACCGTAGTCAGCCCATTCCCTCCAACAATTACCGGTATTGGACAATACGGGTTTCACATCACAAGGGCCATTGAACAGGCAGGTTTGTTCTCTCGGATCACCGTCCTTGCTGGAGCGAAAACCGAGAGTCACAATTCCCGTCTTCTGAACAACGCAGAGATAGATTATTGCTGGCGGCCAGATGACCTGAGAACGCGCGGGGTCATTCTGTCGCGCTTGAAACACTTACAGCCTGATCTGGTCTGGTTCAATCTGGGTGCGAGCGTCTTTGGCAGGTCACCGCTGGCAAACCTTTCAGCCATGTTCTCGCCCATGCTCGCACAGAGAATGGGACTGCCCACCATTGTCACCCTGCATGAACTCGTGGAGCTTGCCGACCTGCGCGCACTCAATGCCCCAGGCGGATTCCTCGCCCCGCTCGGCGCGCGGCTGTTGACCGAAATCGCCACCAAAGCCGACCTTGTCTGCCTGACCATGCAGCACTATGTAGATTGGCTCTCCGCCCGCAACATCAACTGTGTGCATATCCCCATCGGCTCGTATCACGAGCCTGAACTTTTGGAAGAAACCGACGAACAGGAATTGCTGTTCTTCACCACATTGGCTCCCTTCAAAGGTCTGGAGATTCTGCTCAAAGCCTTCAAAGAACTGAAAAATGATTTTCCAAAGTTACGCCTTTCCATTGCTGGCGCAGACCACACCCGCTTTCCCAATTATTCCAAAGACCTCAGAAAGCAATGCGACGAAGCGAACAGCATCCGCTGGCTTGGGCAGATTCCCGAAGAAAAAGTAAAAGACCTCTTCCGCAGCGCACAGATCGTGGTTCTGCCTTACACCGCTTCCACGGGGTCTTCCAGCGTTTTGTATCAATCGGCCACCTGGGGGCGCGCCATCGTTGCCTCTGACCTGAACGAGCACAAACACCTCGCCAGAGAAAACGGTCTGCAGATCCAATTCTTTGAAAACGGCAGCGTTCAAAGCCTGAAAGATTCGCTCTGCAACCTGCTAAAGCAGAACTCACTGCGCAAAAGCCAGACCCTGCACAACTTCAACGCCATCCAAAAACTGACTCCCAGCGAAACCTGCCGTCATTACATTCAGGCTTTCAATTCCGCACTGGAAAGCTGCCGCAGCCAAAAACGGATCATCATACCGCGCAAGGAAATGGAACTGCTATGATCCCGCGCCGCGTGCTTCTGGCTGTTCTCTTCGCATCTCTGCTGCACGGATTTTTCGTTCTCACCGCGCGCTACCGCCTGAGTTACGATGCCTACAACCACATGCTCTTTGCCGACCACTACGCGGCAGATTGGTTCTCGTTATGGGAAACACGCTGGTACACGGGCTTCAGTGTGGTTTCCTACCCGCCGCTCACACATCAACTCATTGCACTCTTCATCCCCATCCTCGGCTTCGATGCCGCATACGCCCTTGTGCTTTGGGTGGTCACCTCCTTGTATCCGCTGGGTGTGTATGCCTTCAGCAGAATCTTCACAAGCCGCGGCGCTTCATCGTACGCTGCTCTGGCATCGGCGCTTTTGCTGCCCATCTACGTCACTGCGCACATTTTCGGCCAGCTTCCATTTCTCACGGCCACCCTGTTCACCTTCTTTGGCATGGCGGCCCTCGCAAAATACGCACGGGAAGGCGGCCTGCGCAATCTTTTACTGGCGGTCTCATTCACCGCCACCACCATGGCTGCTCATCATGCCACTCTGATGATCCAGCCGTTTTTTATTTTCGCCATTGCCGTCTTTCAACTTGGCAAAAACACATGGAAGCATCTCGTCATCAGGCTGGGCACATTTGCCGCGCTGGCGATCCCTGCGGGGTTGGCGGTCATCTGGCCGTTTTGGGTCTGGGGCACACAGCAGGAACTACAAACCCCCATTGACCATCTCTCCCGTCACAACTTTCTCGCCGAGCCATTTGCGCGCACCATTTTTTTCTGGCCGTTCTATTTTCCGCTCATCGCTGTAATCCCATTCATTTTTTACAGATGGGGCAAAAAATTCATCGGTTTGCAATTTTCATTCGTCATCCTTTTCATCCTCGGCCTTGGTGGCACCACCAAACTCCCCGCCCTGCTCTTCGGCAAAAGCTGGGAATGGCTCACATACGACCGCTTCGCATTTTGGGCATCGCTCAGCCTGCTCCCGTTCTTTGGAATCCTCTTCATCAAATTCCACAGGCGGATGAAAACCCGCTTCGCCCTTAACCTGAAACCTGCCACGCTTCGAAAGAACCTGATCCCAACCCTGACATTTCTCATCATTGCCAGCGGCGCCATTGGTTCATGGTTCACGCCCAAATTTTTTCCCATCCAACCCGACCCCGTGGACATGCAACCCATCGTAGATTTCATGGCTGCCGAAGACCATTCCTACTGGCGTTACATCACCTTCGGCTTTGGCGATCAATTTGCCTACCTCAACCTGCTCACCAAAAACGCCACCACCCTCGATGGAAGTTATCACACCGCCCGCTCCATCCCCGAATTGCGCGAAAGCGGAATCGGCCAGATCGACACCGCCTTCTGGACCCAGCAGGGAATCCCTGCCGTTGCCCCGATCTTGCAAGCCTCGGGAAAGTACGGCGTGCGCTGGGGCTTTGTCAACTTGCGGCTGTTTGTCCCTGAGTTGAAAAAAAACGGCTGGGAATTTGTCAAATACCTGCCAAACGGAATTCAAGTTTGGGAAAATCCAGATTTCACATTTCAGCCGCCGATCATTCCGCCCGAAGACCCTTTTGAATCTTTTTCATGGGGCATCCTGCCGATGCTTTCGCTGGTCACCACGCTTGCGCTTGGCACGGTCACTTTTTGGCAGGAACGCGGCATTCGACTCGTCCAAAATGCGTATGCCGTTGTCGTGAGCATTATTCCGCTCAGCCTTGGCCTCTGGTATTACAAAACCATTTTTGAATTCAAACACACACAGGTGTATTTCACCTACGACCATGCCCTCTTTTTCCTCAGCGATGCACTGGCGCTGACAGCCATCCTGCTCTGGCTTGCCGCCACTCCACAAGTCAGGCTCAACTTATTCCATAAATTATTCTTTGCCCTTTGCTCCTGGATAACGCTCAGCGCCGCATGGTCTTTGGATTGGCGCACTTCTTTGTACATTGCTGCGCATTTTTGGCTGATCTCCCTGCTCATCCTCTCTTTGCAGGATCAACCCAAAGCGTGGACAGGGATCCTTGCAGGCGCAATTCTTGCGCTGACGCTTCAAGGCATCATCGGTTGGAGTGAGTTTCGATCGCAATCTACACAAGTGCTTGAACGGCTAAACCTGCCGTGGCCAGGTTTGATCAGCGCTTCTTCCAAAGGTGCTGGCATATTGAAATACGCCAACGGCGAAAACTTTTTGCGCGTTTACGGTTCATTCCCACACCCGAACATTTTGGGGGGCTTTGCCGTATTTGGAATTGCAGCCGCCGCAGCCTTGTTGCTTCGCAAAAGGGAGAGTCTGCTTATTTGGGCCGCACCAATTGTCGGCGCGGTGGTGATCGCGCTTTCCTTTTCACGCTCCGCCTGGTTGGGGGCATCCGCTTTTTTCATTGTGCTGCTACTGAAGGCAAAGTTTCTTGAAAAGAAAAAACTCTGGGCCATCCTTGCACTTCTCGCGCTTGCATTTGCTGTGGTCATGTTTCCCTTGCGCGAACTTTTTCTTAGCAGAACAACCGCCGCCACAAGCAACACAGAAAAATTTTCACTCGTCGGGCGCGCCTGGCTCAGCCAACAGGCATGGAGCTACATCAAGGAAAAGCCGCTGACAGGCATCGGCGCAGGTTCATTTGTAATCCAACTTGCCCAACGTTCAGGCGAATTCAATTTTGTTGAGCCTGTTCACAACGTCCCCCTGCTGGTTCTTGCAGAATTGGGACCAATCGGGCTCGGCCTTCTGCTGGCATTGGCCTTTGTAATGACCCGCCAAATATGGAGGTCGCATCAGTCGGGCGTGATCGTCACAAGCGCACTTTTGGCAGGCCTTGGTGTCATCACCCTTTTCGACCACTATCTCTGGTCGCTTGCGCCAGGCCGCATGCTGTTTGGCCTCGCGCTCGGGCTTTGGCAGGGACAAGTGCAGGCCGCCCATGAATAAAATTGCCGTCAATGGCCGCTGCCTCACCCGCCGCATTACAGGCGTGGAACGCTACGCCCGCGAGATCAGCAAGAGACTTGCAGGCAGCCACATCCTTCAGCCGCAAAACGGCACGGGGCAGGTTGCAGGGAATCTTTGGGAGCAGGTCATTTTGCCTGGCCAGCTAAAGCACGACGAAATTCTTTGGTCTCCAGCCAATGCAGGTCCATGGCTTGTGAAAAATCAAGTCATCACCATCCATGATGCCAGTGTCTTCGATCATCCCGAATGGTTCAAACCCGCCTTCGCCGCCTGGACGCGACTCTCCTGGCAGATGCTTGCCCGCAGGGTCAGGGCCATCATCACGGTTTCCAATTTTTCATGTGAACGGCTGAAACATCACCTCAAAATCCCCGCTGAAAAAATTCATGTGGTCCATAACGGTGTTGGAAAACCCTTTGCGCCGCAAGCACAACCACACATCGACGCAGTGAGATCGAAATACGGAATCCAAAAACCATACTTCCTGTTCGTTGGCACCATTGAACCGCGCAAAAACCTCGGCGGCTTGCTCCAGGCATGGAATCGGGCTGGCATCACAACCCACGAACTTTTCATCGCTGGCGCCAGAGGCAGGGTCTTTCAACCCATCAGCGGCGCACCCAACATCGTTTACAACGTGCATGATGATGACCTGCCCGCCCTGTATTCGGGTGCCGCCGCATTTATCATCCCTTCTTTTTATGAAGGCTTCGGCCTGACCGCCCTCGAAGCCATGGCTTGCGGCACACCCGTCATTGCCTCGCGCACCACCGTTTTCCCTGAAACACTGGGAGAAGCGGCGCAATTTATAGATCCATATTCTGTAAACCAACTATCCGATGCCATGCGGGCCATCCTCGAAGACTCTGCACTTGCGGCCACCCTGCGCAAACGCGGCCTCGAACACGCATCCCGTTTTTCATGGGACGAATCGGCGCGAAAGACTCAGGAAATCATCTGCGCGGCAGGCGGTTCATGAAGCTCGCCCTCGTCCACGAATGGCTCAATGTGTATGGTGGTTCGGAACGTCTGCTGACCGAGATCTTACAGTTGTACCCGCAGGCGGATCTTCACGCATTGATCCACAACCCCGTCAATCTGCAAAACACACCGCTTGCAGGCCGCCGCGTCAAAACATCCTTTCTGCAAAACATCCCCCATGTGGAAAAACTGTATCGCGGCCTTCTTCCGCTGATGCCGCTCGCCATCGAGAACATGAACGTGCGCAATTATGACGTTGTCCTGTCCATTTCACATGCGGTTGCACACGGCATCAAAACGCACAAGGGTCAGACTCACATTTCGTATGTTTGCACGCCGATGCGCTACGCCTGGCATTTACAGGATGACTATCTCCACTTGCATCATTTGGATAAGCCCCTGGTCGGGGCCGCCGCCCGCCTGACCCTGAGCCTGCTCCGCCGTTGGGACAGAGAATCAGCATCCCGAGCCGATCATCTGCTCGCCATCTCACAATGGACGGCCGAACGCATCCATCAGGCCTGGGGGCGCGAATCGCAGGTCATCCACCCGCCCGTAAACGTCAACCGTTTCTCGCCCGCCGATGAAAGAGAGGAATTCTATCTTCTCGTTTCGCGCCTCGTGCCATACAAAATGACCGCCGAGATCATCATGGCTTTCAACGAGTTGAAACTTCCGCTGCTCATCGCTGGCGATGGACCTGAAATGCCGCGCTTGCAAAAACTGGCAGGAAGCAATGTCCGATTGTTAGGCCATCAACCCGATTCAGTCGTCACAGACTTGATGAATCGTGCAAAAGCCTTCCTCCACATGGCTGTGGAAGATTTTGGGATCGCCATGGTCGAAGCACAGGCAGCGGGGTGTCCCGTCATTGCATACGAAAAAGGCGGCGCGGCTGAAATTGTCCGCAACGGGGAGACAGGGCTGTTATTCACACAGCAAACTGCAAAAGCGCTTGTGGAGGCAGTCGTAAAGTTCGAAAGCCTGAAATTAAACAGCAAAGCTGCATCCATAAATGCAGCTCGCTTTTCAACTGAGAGATTTACAAAGGAATTCCTCTCGTACATGGAAAATCTCTGCGGAAATTAGTCAACGCCTCATACGCGCCGCGAATCGGGCATGGGCGCGGTGTCCACTCTTTTGAATGCAGCCCGCCAAAGGGTCTGCACGATGCTCAAAAGCAGCAGCGTAAAGAAAACCGAAGACAGGATACTTTTTGCAACGGTCGCAAAACTGGCGGCAGATACAAGACCAGCAGAAAGGTCAGGGAAAGTCTTCAACATCAGAATGACAAAAACATTTTCCAGATAGTCGAACAACCCTGCAAAGATCGGAAGATAAAGCACGTAATGGATCTTCGAACGCAAGTCATAATTCTTTCTGAGCAGCCACGCAAACATCAGGGAATATGAGACGATGAACAAACCCGGGTAAACAAAATCCAGCGGCAACTGCAACGATAAGTACAAGTCCCTGCCCTCAGAACCAATGGCAGTTAGCAGAGTCACCGCATACTCCTTTGTGTACCCAGAGGGAGAAACATCGAACAATTTCATGCTGGGGGCAGATCTGCCCACCAACGGAATCGAGTAAAGCAAGATCGCAAGGTAAAAAACCATATTCAGAGAAAAGAAGATGGCGACATTCCTTCCTGTTGAATATTTCTGGATCCATTTGATGGTGTTCATAAAAAACCTCTTCGATAAAAAACTCAACAATTGGCAACTTACTTCTTATGTGGGTGACTCTTGTACCAAGCCACGGTTGCCTTGATGGCATCCTTCATCGGTGTTGCCTGCATACCGAAGGTTTTCTCGAACTTGCTCGAATCGACGATGAACGGTTTCTCGAACTCGTACATCATCTCCACAGACTCTTTCGCCTCAGGGATGAACAATCCACCGATCGCCATCATGGTTTTACCAATCGCGCTGACCTTGAGGGGTAGTCCCAACTCATCCGCGATCATCTTCGCCATCTCACGCTGCGTCACACGCGGATTGTCATTCGGCACATGCCAGGCTTGCCCATCAGCTTCATCACGCTCACCGAGGATGACCAATGCCTTCCCAAAATCAGGAATGTAAGTATGTGAATGCGGCACATCGATATTGCCAACCAAACTGGCTGCCTTGCCTGCGATCATCGGGTAAAACGTCCGTTCGCCCATTGCGGCTGTCGGTAAGCCCCACGGTCCGAAGAAATCAGATCCGCGTGCAGAAGTCACTTTCAATTTACCGTCTTTATGTGCAGCAAATGCAGCCTTGCTCAATTCACTACGAGTCTTTCCCTTTCGGGTATGGGCATTGTGCGGCATGGTTTCGGTCATAGGTTTTCCATCCACATCGCCATACATATATAAGTTTTCAACAAGGACTAATTTGGCAGCGCTGCCCGTCAACCCATCAATGATGGATTTTTGCAAAGACGGAAATTTTTCGGGCCATTGAGTGTATTCTGGCTGCGATGCCTGATACACAACTTTTGCACCGCGCGTCACTTCTTTGACCTTGGCAGGGTCATACAGATCTGAAGCCACCACTTCCACCCCGGCAGGGACTTCGTCCATTTTGCCTGAGCGATTCACCATACGCACGGATTCGCCACGCTTGACCAACTCCATCATTGCGGCGCGACCGATCGCACCCGTTCCTAATACGACATGATTTACTGACATGAGATTTATCCTTTAGATTTGATTTGAAAAACGACTAATAACGGCATCCAGACTTAAAGGTCCGCCATGCCCGACATATAACTTCGATGGTTTGTATTCAATGACCTTCTTGATACTCGATCTAACTTCGCTAAAATTCTCAAAGAAATAGTGAACCATTGGGCGGGCAGGGAAAAGATTGCCACCCATAAAACCTCCCATCATCACATCGCCAATAATGGCTTCCTTATTTCCTAAGAGGATCGAGAGCGAACCTTTAGTGTGACCTGGCGTAAAAACTACTCTCGCATTCACACCGAATTCCTTCAACGTCATTTCTTTGTCAATTTCGAGATCGGGCTGACTGGGCTCAAATGGTTTAACCAATAATTGTTTGTAGATGGCTGCGCTAAAATTAATTGGATTGACTGTTCCGTTTGTACCAGTCTTCAACATGAACGCATCCTCTGCATGGACAGCAACCGGCACGCCCAGCCTGCGCTTAAGTTCCGCCGTCGAACCAGCATGATCCACATGCCCGTGTGTATGCAGAATAAGGGAGATATCTTTTTCGTTCACACCTGCACGCTTAACTTCAGCAAGTATCTTATCTGCTTCATGGCTGGAACCAGTATCGACAAGGATCGATTTTCTATCCTTAACCAGATAAGCATTTGACACACTAAGCTTTATCTTGATGATTTCCATGTTATGCAAGCCAATCCAAAATGATTCTATTGACCTCATCAGGCTTTTCCTGATGCACAAAATGATCTGCATCCAACATCACGGTCT
>DAOQID010000129.1:0-10885 GCA_035339375.1 Anaerolineales bacterium
CAAAGCGGTTTTTCTGGCGGAGAGGGCGGGATTCGAACCCGCGAACCTTTGTGGGTTACACGCTTTCCAAGCGTGCGCGCTAAGCCAGACTACGCGACCTCTCCAAATTCAGCGGGCAGATTATACCATGTGTTATTTGTATGGCAATACTTGAATTATCTTTCGATCAGGGTGGCTTCTTCAGCGGTGAACAGGCTGTAGTATTGCAGGCGTGGTTCCGTGGCCCAGTGACCACAGAGCCCGAGGTAGTTTCCGGGCTTGGGCAAGAGGTGGGTGGGAATTGTGATTAGTGCTGCTTTATAGGAAAGGGTATCAACCGTGGAAATCAATGATGTGCCAGGGCGGAGTGTGTCGAAATATGCGATCAGGTCATTATCTGCCAGGTCGTGGATGCTGCGGCTGAAAGCACCCTGATGAAAATTGGGCATCCAATCGAGGAACAGATCTTTCTCGCGCAGGATGTTAATGGAACTACCTGCATCGAAACGAATTGCGATCTTGTCACTGCCTGTGGGGCAGGAGAATTCCAGTGCGGGTGGTGGTTGAGAATTGGCTTTGACCACCAAAGGCCCGACCAGCACAAGGATGACGAGCAGGGCGCTGAAGATGGCGGAAACATTTGACTGCTGAATTTCAGAATCCGCTTTGGAGGGCAATTTTAGTTTGAACAGGTTGAGGAGGAGGGAAATGCCCATTGCTGGGAGCAGGCCAAAGGTCACGATGGAGGCGGCGTACAGTCGTACGCGGTAGGCATCTGTGGGTGGGACAAATGGAACTGATGCCAGTACGCCAATCGCAGCCACAGCCACAAGTCCGCTGTGTGGGTCGGAGGGTTTGCGAAGCCATTTGATAAATCCCAACACACACAGGGTGTAAATGATCCAGCGGGTGATGCGATGCACAATGCCTGTTTCGCTTTCAAGAAAAGAGAACGCACTATACCAGCTATCAGAGAAGAACATACCCCAGTTGTGTAGTGCGCCCTGCACGAACAATTGCGGACTTTGCACGATCAGTTCCAATGCCATGCGGTAGATGGTGCGGGATTGCTCGGGGTCTGCGATCAAACGCAGTTCGGGATGCTGCTCGAAAACGTAGGTGTAGGCATTGCCTCCTGAGGCCAGCCCATACAATGCCCAGGAAAAATTGGAAAAGGCGGTTCCCGATGGTTCTGCCAGCAGGCGCACGTATTGGGAATTTAAAAAGAAACTCACCGCAATGACAGCCGCCCCAATGAAAAGGAATTTGACGGCAATGAATTCACTGGGCTTTTTGAGAACCCAGGCCGACCAAAGCAATATGAGCGGAAGAATGAACATTGTGCCGGGACGAACGTTCAAGGCAAAGGCGCAGATGAACAAGCCGAAGATGGCCAGGGTTTGGGAGCGTTTTTCCAGACTGCGCCAGATCAGTGCCATGCCAAGGGCACCGAGCGGAACGCCGAGCGTTTCAGACATGCTTGTACCTGAATGATGGCGGAAATAAAGAAAAAGGATCACCAGCAGGAATACCGCCACTTCAGTGCCATGTGTACGCTGGATCTCGCGGACCGTGTAGTGAATTCCAATTGCAGCAATGGCTGTGACGATGGCCAGGCTGAACATGAAATTTCGATCTGTCAGGTACATCAAAAAGGATAGAAATCCAGGGAAGAATGGGCGCATGGCGGAGAAGTGAGAGATATCCTGTCCCATGATGATGCGCAGACTGTCTTGATAATAAAAGGACGCATCGGTCAATGGAAGCAATCCGCTAATGGTGACAGATTGTGACAGGCCTGAGGCCCACAGCCCAGCCAGTGGCATTGCAAACAGGGAGAGTGTGGCTGCCATGCTGAGTAGATCGCCGGGGCGGTCTTTGACACGAAAGGCAGCATACAAGACCAAAGTGGTGATGGGAATCACCAGCCCGACACCAGTGCGTAATGCCATGCTGATCGGTCGCAGCAGGTTGGGTGAACGGTTGACCATGATCAGTGTGTACAAGCCGAGCGAAAAAAGAAGGCAAATGACCTGCCAAACGGCAGGGGATGGCTTATTGATAAGTTTTTTCATCGAATGATTTTATTTTGCGTTTTCGGCGCATCGAAAGCCGCGGCTCAATCCAGCAGAGTCGGGCTCATGACGGAAGCGATTAATGGTGGTGATGCTATCTGCATTGGCATCGTAGGCACCGCCACGCAGGGAACGTTCGAAGCCGCTTTCAGGCCCGGTGGGGTTGACCTTTGGCGAGTTGGCATAATAGTCTTTGGCGTACCAATCTGCCACCCACTCGCGGACATTCCCCGCCATGTTCAACACCCCATAAGGGCTGGCGCCCAATGGATAGCGAAACACAGGGAGCATCTCGCCCATCAGGGTTTCTTCAAAATTTGCGAGGCGCGGATTGGGACGGTCTTCACCCCAGGTGTAGCGGCGTTCATCGGTGCCGCGCGCGGCCTTTTCCCACTCCGCTTCTGTGGGCAGCCGCCTGCCTGCCCAGGCACAATACGTTTCAGCGGCGTACCAGTTGGCATACACCACAGGCAGATTGCGATACGCCCACTTGCCATAATATGGATTGAGCCTCAACACGGGCGGCAGGCATACACCAGCATCCACACATTTCGCGTACATTGCATTGCTTACTTCGTATTTGTCCATCCAAAAAGCATCGAGGTACACACCGTGCGCAGGAAATTCCTTTGACCTTGGATCGTCGTTGCTGCCCATGACAAAGATTCCCTCACTGACATAGACCTGCATCATGCCATCCACTGCGGATACTTTCGTATTCAGCGGGGTGTTGGGGCTGGGTCTGCCGATATCAAACGCGGCCAGCTCATAGCGGAGTTTCAATAGGCTCAACCGCCCTTCCTGTGCAGCCCGCCACGAACGTGCAACAACATCAAAATTCCAGGCCGTCAGACCCACGGCGGCCAAAAACAAAATAGTAGAGATGGTGATAATTATCTTTTTCATTGACATGACGGATTGATTTTACTCTACTTGTAAAGCGGCATTTGTTGAGAGGATTTGATTGATTTCCAGAATAAAATCTGAATATTAAATCTTTTAGGAGTATTTCAATGAAGAACTTAAAACGCATCCTGCTTGGACTGTTGGCTGTTTTGGCGATTCTGATTCTGTTTGTGCCCCTTAGCATTTTTGTCGATTCCCTGTTCGATGGGAATCGTCTCGATGCCCTTGTCAACACCACGATCCCAGGGGTGAATGGCGGACCCGATGTACGTGCCTACGTAGCGAAGCCAGAAGGGGAGGGGCCATTTCCCACTGTCATTATGATCCATGAATTCTACGGTTTGCGCGAATCCATTGTTGGCAAAGCGGATTTTCTTGCAAAAGAAGGCTACCTTGTCATTGCGCCAGATACCTTCCGAGGCTCAACGACCTCATGGATTCCGCGTGCCATCTATCAGGTCATCAATACCAAACCTGAAGATGTAAACACAGACCTTGACTCAGTCTATGCGTGGCTCGAAACCCAATCAGATGTAGATGCTGGCCGAATTGCCATTCTTGGTTTTTGTTACGGCGGGCGCACATCACTTGTGTACAGCCTGCACAACAGCAAACTCGCGGCCACTGTCATTTTCTATGGCTCCCCTGAAACCGACCCCGAAGTTCTGAAATCCTTGCCTGGTCCGGTGCTGGGAATTTTCGGCGGCGCCGACCAGTCCATTTCCGTGGAAGAAGTGGACCAGTTTGACAAAGCCCTGACCATTGCCAATATCCAGCATGAGATCACCGTGTACGATGGTCAGCCTCATGCGTTTGTAGAAAATGTGGAAGGGATTCAGGCGGGCGGTGCGCAAGGCGAGGCTTGGGCACAAATGCTGGCCTTTCTGGAAAAGAACTTGAAAAACGTGACAGCACAGCAAAATGAAACCTCAGCGGTTTCCTATCGCGCCCCGTTTGCATGGAAATATTACGCCATGTTGGTTTACGAACACGCTTTTGGCAGTGCCAGCCACCAACACTAGAATTGTAAAAAGATATTTGATTACTGCTCCAGCCGCCGTCCTCGGCGGCTGGAGACTGGAAGAAAATGGGGATTCAGCAAATCGTTCTTATTTCCTTCGAAGATTCCTCAAAATGGTACTGCCGTCATTGAACCCCAGTGGAACAAAGACTTGCAGCGTGTAAACAAATAAATTCTCGAACAGGGCGAAGATCCCGATCCAAAAGAGGTCACCGGGCCAAAGGGGGAGTGCCAGGAAAAAGACGATGCTCAACAATCCATTGATAATCGGCCCGCCCAATGCGCGGCGGATGTGAATTGAGGGTGGCAATTCAGGCTCATCCATTGGGTAACGCGTCAGGGCAAAAAAGGCGAGGGTGCCGAGGGCAATGCCTGTCATCGGGTAGCCGGTCCGTTTTGCGGCGTAGGCATGGCCAAATCCGTGGATCAGTTCAAAGGTCCAGTGCAGAAGCGTGGCGATCAATCCCAGAACAAGCGATTCAACGAACGGGAGTTTGATTCCTAAAAAAGCAATGGCTGTGAATCCGATCCACAAAATAAAACTGCCTAAAAATGCCAGCGGGAGGATTTCGATCGGCAGGCCGAATATTCTGCCAAGTGAAATTGTTTTCATAAATTACATCCCAAGCAACTTCATTTCATGTTTCAATGTGATTTCAAGTCCGTCCTTCAATGGGCGCGGATTGTACCCAAGTTCGCGCTTGGCTTTGGCATTGCTGCCAATGTATGTGACGCCCGCAATGATGCGCAACCCTTCGCCTGTGTAGCTCTCGGGAACAGGAATGAATCTATCGAACACATACATCATGGCCGACATGGCGCGGATCATGCCTGCTGGCACAGCCATTGGCAATCGTACCCCTGTAATTTCTTTGGCAATCGCAAGCGCATCGGTGAATTTATATGTCGGTCCGCAGATGTTGTAATTCTCGCCGACCTTTCCTTTCTCCATCGCAAGCCAGTGCGCGTGTGCAATGTCTTCGATATAGCCCCATGAAAACGCGGTTTGTTTGGGCATGACCGGTAATTTCTTCGTCAGATATTGGATCAGCGAAGTACGCACGCTGCTGGTGTCTTCCGGGCCATATACAAGCCCTGGTTGCACAATGACCAGCGGCAGACCTTCCTTGATCATTTTCACGGCTATATCATGTGCCTCGGCCTTGGTCTGGTCATACACGCTGATGTGTTTTCCTGTGAAGTGATAATTTTCATCAGCTTCCACGCCGTGCGTATCGGAATTGACCGCGAGCGTGCTGGTGTAAACGCCTTTGGGGATATTGAGTTCCTTCATCAATTCCAATACATTGCGTGTGCCTTCCACATTGATGGCATACGCCTGACTTTTATCTCGCACACCGACCTTGTACCAACCCGCCACATGGAAGACGCCATCGACACCGCTCATCGGTTTACGCATGGATTCTTTTTCGGTCACATCTCCCTGATGGAGGGTGACGCCCAACTGGGAAAGAGTCTGCGCCTTGGCAGGGTTTCGCACAACGGCGATCACTTCATGCCCTGCTTCTCGTAATTGACGAGCCAGATATCCGCCGATAAAGCCTGTAGCGCCGGTAATGAAATATTTCATTTTATTTTCCTCTAGTTTCTTTTCAGGAATTCGCGAATCGAAATGGCTGAAGCGGCACCTTCACCAACAGCAGAAGCGACCTGTTTGGTGCTGCCGTGGCGCGCATCGCCTGCCGCAAAAACACCAGACATACTGGTTTCAAAAGCAAGGCGTTCACCATGTATCTTTCCAGATTGGGCATGAGAAAAATCATGGCCCGTTAGAACAAATCCATACCTGTCTAACTCCAAAGCCTCTTTTGCAAATTCTGTGTTGGGTTTTTGCCCGATGAATACAAATGCTGCTTCCGGGCTGATTTCACTTTTCTCACCTGTGACAGAGTCGTGAAAATGGATTTTCTTTAGTTTGGAGTTTTCGCCTTCGAACGAATCGACAGCTACATTGAATTTTACTTCCACTCGTGAGGTCGGCTCGTTTATCTTGTCGATGGCCACCTGACTGGCTGTGAGTTTGTCGCCGCGTACCAAAAGAGTGACTTTTTCTGCAAATGTAGTGAGATGCAATCCCTCTTCACAGGCGGAATTTCCGCCGCCTATGACAACGATATTTTTTGCGCCTTTGTAAAATGGACCATCACAAGTGGCACAAAAGTGAATCCCTGCGCCGATGAAGTCGTCTTCACCGGGAATGTCCAACCTGCGATAGGATGCACCTGAGGTGATCAACACAGCGCGGGCGTGATAATGCTTTCCGTCGGAGGTGTAAACTTCGTTGTAGCCATCATCTGCCATGATCTTTTCAACATCCTGCGCTTGTAAAATTTCCACGCCAAAGCGTTTGGCTTGCTGGGTGACACGTTCCGCGAATTCCTGTCCGCTGATGCCTTCGGGGAAGCCTGGGAAATTATCCAGCCCCACAGTGATGCCTGCCTGTCCACCCAACCCTGAGCGCTCGATCAGCAAGGTATCGGCGCCTTCTCTTGAGGCGTAGATGGAAGCGGTCAATCCTGCTGGTCCACCTCCGATGATGATCAAATCATAATAGGTCTTTTTTGCTTCTGTTTTTAAGTTAAGTTTTTTAGCCAGTTCTGCGTTGGATGGTTCTACCAGAAAGGAACCGTCTTCAAATACAATGGTCGGAATGATGCGCTTCCCGCCATTTTTGGTGATCACAAACGCTTCTCCTTCCTTGTCCTCTTCAATGTCCACCCAGGTGAAAGGAATAAAGTTTTCGCCCAAAAACTTTTTTGAACGGCGGCAATCGGGACACCAATACGCTCCGTAGACAGTGATCTTTGATTCCATGTTTTCTCCTCTGGCTGTTGATTTTTGTTTTTGGTATAACGCAGCCTTGTTGTGACCTCATGAGTTGATGAGGTGGGAGTTTCTTTTATTACAATGTTTTTTAGTTGGGCTTTCCGATCATTCCCAAATGAGTGTGTTGAAATGAATCGGGATATTTTAATCCGTACCCAAGGATGCGATCCATGCTGGAATGACCGAAGAGAATGACGCCAGCAAGTTGCAGTATTGGGTTTGCAAGCACGATACCCAAAAAATACATACCAAGCCCCAAGCCTTTGAAGTGTACGAGGTTATATGCCCACGAACCAACGCGTGGATTGACAATGTAGCCGATCATGCTCAGGTCTGGGGTGAACAATAAAACGGGATACCACCACCAGGCGAAATCTAATTTTGAGAACAGGAAGATGCTGAATGCGAACATAAAGAGCTCTTCAAATTTAATAAGGTTTTTCATGATTCTGCTCCTAGGATTTTCGATAATTGTTTGGTCATCATGTGTGAAGAAAAAGTTTTGACAGCGAAATTCCGCGCTGCACACGCCAGCGGATTTTCCCACTGTGCCACGCGCCCGATCTGCCAGGATCGATCCGTGACGAACGCGGTGCGCGGTTTGCGGCGGGTTTCATATTCTTTGAACGCCGAAACAATATCATCATTTTTTGATAAACATTGCGCCAGCACATCCGCCGATTCAATTGCCATGCATGCGCCCTGCCCCATGTTGGGCGTGGTGGCATGCGCTGCGTCGCCGAGCAACGTGATACGCCCCACACTCCACTGAGACATCGGCGCGAAATCAGAAATATCGTTGTGCAAAATCACATCTGCAGGCGTGGACTCGATTAGGTGTTTAACGGGATGATGCCAACTTCCAAAAATATCGAGCAATACTTTTTTCTGTTCATCGGGCGCGTAGGTGACGCCTTGTTTTGTATTTGCCGTGGCAAACCAATAAATCCGATCCGCATCCATGCGGATGATTCCAAAGCGGTTGCCGCGTCCCCATGTTTCAGAGGTGATGCCCAGCGCAACTTCATCGCGGCTGGTCACGGCTCCGCGCCAGGCAGTGTACCCAGAGTAGCGCAACTCAATGGACGGGAACAATTGTCGGCGGATGATTGAGCGGACTCCATCTGCACCGATGAGGAAATCTGCGCGCGCTTCGCTTCCATCTTCGAACTGAGCGGTTACTCCTTCTTCATCCTGTTCCACACGGATGCAGGGTGCGCCAAGCTTTATATTCGATGCAGGCAGTGCATCCATTAAAACCTTGTGCAATGCCGCACGATGAATGGCGATGGTCGGCGCGCCGAAAAGTGACTCGTAGCTGCTCATATCGGTGGATGCGAGAATATCTCCGTTGCTTGCACGGATCTGTGTCAGATGCAACTTTGAACCTGCCGCTACTGCTTCATCTCCCAGCCCTATGCGCCGCAAAGAGCGGATCGCATTTGCCGCGACGACCAAACCTGCGCCCACGTTACCGAGTATTCCTGAGCGTTCATAAACTGTGGCTTCGATACCGATCTTCCTCAAGGCGAGTGTGGTGCAAAGTCCGCCAATGCCTGCGCCAATGATGATGGCTGTTTTCTTTTTCACGTTATAAGATTTCCTTTAAATATGGCTTGTAATGCTGCACCATTACTTCCACGGCTTGTTGTAAGGCAGTTTCGTTAATTTTCTGACCCATGCTTTCCATATATGAGAGCCAGGTGTTTCCCAGTACCCAACCGATAAGCACCACATTTCGGAGTTCTTCCGCACTTAATGAACTTTTCTTTTGGGTGCTGGTCATTAACGCTTTGAAAATGTTTTCCTGGTCTTGTAAACGTTTTTCTTGAATCTCACGGAATCGTATTGCAAGACTCTCATCATTGCGGAGTAGGGCGCCGAGTTCACGAAAGAAGAAGCGGTATTTCCACGAAAGCTCAAAGTTGAGGCGCATCAGGTTGCGCAATGTGTCGAGTGTGAAAGTTGAGGCGCTTGACGGGTAGATCGCATCGAATTCTTTGAACATCAATTCGAGAAGCGCACGTAAAAGCTCTTCCTTGTTTCGGTAGTGATACTGCAAATTGCCCGCACTCATGCCAAGCGTTTCAGCAAGTGAATTCATCGAGATGCCAGCCGTGCCATGTTCATTGAACAATTCCACTGCTTTTTGCAGGATGTTGGTTTTGGTTTGTTCCGATGCTTTGTAGGTTCGCGGGGACATGGTGATTCCTGAATTTAGTATGTGTTTACTAATTTAGTATATATTTACTAAATTGTCAAGTGGCAAAAAAACACCCGAAGGTGTTTTATCGAGCTCAACTTCTGGCTAACCACTCTCGTAACGTCACTTGCGGAGCACCCAGTAAACGATTGGCTTCATCGGGCGAGCCGTCCTCGCCCCAATTCTCGTAGTGCTTCATCAGCACCGACATGCCCTTCCATTCCGTGTTGAGGGTGAGTGTACCCAGTATCGCCAGCATTTGAGTGGACATCGGCGAAACCTTCACGCCTGCATGGTCTGCATAAATTTTCATTGCCTCACCCATTGTGTACGCTTCGGGCCCAAAGATGTAAAGCTCTTTGTTGAGCGTTTCTTCAGTCTGATAACTCTTCGAAACCATACGCGCATAATCTTCAGCGGCGATCCAATGCAGCGGGTGGATTTGCTTCCCGATCAGCGAAATACTTTTGCCTTGGACAAAGAGTGGCAAAGTCTCCATGAACCACGATGCGCGGAAGATGGTGTATGGCACGCCGCTGGATTTAAGAGCCGCCTCACCCCTGACCTTTGACCTGCTCTCTGGCGTATCAGCCTTTTCCTCGCTGACGGCGTATGCCGAGATCAGCGTGACCCGCCCGACGTTTTCTTCTTTGGCAATCTTGGAAATGTCGCGTACAGCGAAGTGGTCCATGCGCTCAAAATCTGCTTCAGTCGGACCTCCCTTAAGGCTGATGTGGACTCCATCCACACCAGTGAGCGCGGCGCTTAACGATGCGACATTATCCACATCGCCTTGAATGAGCTCGTACCCATCCCCGAATATTTTTTTGGCTTTCTCTGGGTTACGAACCAATAGACGGACATTGAACCCATCCGCTTTGAGTTGTTGCGCAACGGGTTTGCCGAGCATACCCGTCCCGCCGATGACGAGGATGGTTTTATCGATACTTGACATGTTTATCCTATAAGTATTTCAATATTTCTTCGGCTTCTTTGCGTGAAGGGAAATTTCCGCACAGGATCTTGTGTTTGTCGTTGAAATGGATTTCGAGGCTGTAGGTGTTGGGCCCGCTATCCCAATTATGTTCACGGACTTCGGATTTGCTGATGTCATTGAATGAATAGCGTTTTGTCCGCAAGGCGTTGACGGTGGTCTCGTAGCGGTGGGTGATGGTGCGGGCCGTGAGGTCGAAGGTGGCGGTTTGATTCATGCCGAAGATTGCCGCGCCGATAAAGCCCATGCTGACTGCAATGGCGCCAAGGGAGATGCTGAGAAAGACCAGAGTTGATATGTGAAAGCCCGTCCAGCCTGGTTTGATGAGCAGTTCATAGGGAGCCAGCCAGGGAAGCAAGCCGAGGAGGAAGAGGAACACCCGAATCCCCGTTGACATGGTTTCGGTGATCTCGATCTTGCCGTTGGTTTGAGTGATCTTGGACATGACTGCCTCCTTTTTCTGGATTCTACCTGCCTGAATTGCCAAAACGGTTAACGATTGCTTAACTGTTTCCTGCCCATCAGAATCATGGAGGTGATGATGACCACGTCCTGTGCGAAGTGGATCGCCCATGCGATGAGAAACCCCTGTGTTTCGACAAGGCTCATTGCCAATAGCCAACCGAGGAAGCCTGCCATCACAGCGCCGACCACACCGCTGGGTTGACCAAAGTAATGCGGTGCGCCAAAGATCACGCCAGATAACAAAAGAATGACCGATGTGGACAACACGCCGAACAGCGGCGACACAATCCCCATCCGAAAGATCGCTTCTTCAGAAAAAGCATTTGCCACTGAAAAAGGAATTGACCAGAGCAGGCTGAAGAGCAGGAAGCGATAATCCACGCCTGCTTTTTTCA
>DAOQID010000130.1:0-10715 GCA_035339375.1 Anaerolineales bacterium
TTTTTTTACTTCACGATCACCCGATCCGTGCCGCTGCGGCCAAAGACTTCGGGCGAGTACATTTCTTCGGCCTTGGCAGGCGGGGTAATGAATGTCCCCGGCGTGGTGGCGCGGACATAATACACATATTCATAAACGCCATCCCACAGTAAAGAGGTGAAGGCTTCGGCGCGGCTATCGCGCATGTTTTGATGTTCGTACCACGGTCCCCACCACCACCAACCATATTTGAAATCGGGGCTGGTTGGGTCTTGCGGCACAGGTTGAGAGACAGCCAATGACGGATTGATGATCTCAAACCCTGCAGGCAATGGGTCAACCAATGCAACGTGATAGCGGCGATTATCCGCAGCCATGGTGACGGTCACCTTCACACGCGCACCCGCTTTGACATGCCAGATTCCATCGGCGTCCAACGTCACATCTTCGGGGTCATCCACCCCTTCATAACGGCGTTCAACGACAAAACCCATATCCAACGGATCGAGGTCTAATTCAGTGGGCGCATATTGCAAGCCGAGGCGATAATACAACCGTCCGGGGCCATCCTTGCTCAGAATCAGATCCTGCATCCCGCCGCCCGATGACGTTTCTGACAGCACATAATTCATCGGGATCAAGGTCTCAGAGACATCGGTGGTGTACCCGCGGAACTCATTGCTGCCCGCGTAGGTATCGCCCAGCCAGATGCGCGCCACAAAATCAGGCGTCTGCGATTCGTAGGTGTTAAAGTAGCGGTCGAGCGCCGTCAGCACAAAGACATTTTCTTGTGTGCTGCCCCAGCGTCCCTGAGTCTGACGCGCCGCCGCGAGCAAGCCATTGACCAGTTTCGGGATCAAATCGCTTTGCGGATCATCCTCGATCAAGGCATCCAGCAGGATCGCATCGGTACGGCGGTCGGAACTGAGCAGGAGATAGGTCTGCTCGGTGTAGGCAGTGGTGAAATTGGCCGCGCCTGGCGTTTCAACCACACGGTTGTTCACATGGAGTCGGATCGCATCCAATTGTTCTGCATCATCAATCACAGACCACAACCAGCCGATGGCCTCCATCGGAAGATTCTCCAGGCCAGCTTCGTTCAAAAGGGCTTCGGCCTTCTGCGAATCGCGGTCACCCATCAGGTTGCGCACAAACAACGCATACGCACTGAGCGTCCAGCGCGTTTCATTGCCATACCATGAAGGGTAATGGCTTTCGATATCGCGCAGATAACTCAATGAATTCTGCTGCATCTCCACAGGCACATTGAATCCTTTTTCCTGTGCGCGGAACAGGGCATGGGTCACATGGATGGTGTTGAACGGACTCGACTCAAATCCGCGCCGCCAATACGGATACCCGCCATCGGCATTTTGCATGGACTGCAAGCGGTCAATATCCACGCTGACAGCTGCTTCCATTTCTGACGGTGTGGGCAGCCCCTCAGCCTTGAACGCGGAAAGCACATCGCGCAGCGAAGCCACCGCCAGAATACGCGATGCCACCTGCTCGGAACATTCGTACGGATACTGCACCAGATACAACACGGCATCGGTCAAAGCCTGTAACGCCGTGGACGATGTGCTGACCTCCAACCCGCCGAATTGCGGAAATACACCGCTTGGGTATTGCACAGGCTGGGCGATCGTACCTTCATCAAGCACGCCGTAGGTGGCGAAGGCTTCACTGGTGGCGGGGGTGTACACGGGCAGGTTGGCCGTGGCGGCATCGGCATACTCCCCTGAAACCGCCGCAAACTGAATTTGAACCTCGCCCGCCATGAGCGTCGAAGCATTGAAACGCACCTCCACCCTGTCATTGGCTGGGACGGTGACACGCTGGCCCGCATTTTCAAGTGCAAGGTTGGTTGCGCGGGCAACCACATCCACCATCATCGGTTCATTGGTCTGGTTCTGGAGCACAACCGGCAATTCGAACGTATCGCCAAAATTAAGGAAGCGCGGCGCAGAAGGACGAACCATCAACGGCAAACGTGCCGTAAGGTTGGATTCGCCCACGCCGAAACGGCTTCCGCCATCATCCACCGCAACCACCATCACCCGATATCGTGTGAGGTTATCGGGCAGTTGAATGAACACCCGCGCCTCTCCATTCGACCCGGTGCGGATCGTCGGCTCAAAAGCTGCCAGCGGATTGAAATTTGCACGCACGGCAATGGCCGCATCTGGCAGGGTTTCGCCGCCGCCCCCGGTCAGCGTTAACGCTTCAGACATCGGCATTTCAACCGATGCAGGTGCTTCGGTTGCGGCAGCGTACAACACGGAATCAGCCGCCTGCCTTGACAGTGATTGTGCAGCCAATGATTGTGGATTGGCAAGGATGAGGCTGGCACGGCTGTAATAACTTGAAAGATAGGATGACCGTGTTGTGTAGAAAATGCTGAGCGGGTCTTTCATTTGGTAATTTGTCAGCGCAAGGATGGCTTCATCCACCACCACCACGGCCAGTTCTGCATCGGCTACGGGTTTGCCATTTGCATCCTTCACCAACACGGTCAGGTTGGTCTCACCGCCCGGTTCAAGCGTGGATTGGGCGGGAGTCAATTGCAAAGACAGGGTCCGCTGTTCGGGCGGAATGTTCAGGGTCATATTTCCGCTGGCAAAAGCGGGGCGCGGCGGAATGTTTTCGAGGGTTTCACCGTCATCTCCGGTGCGTGGCGCAGAGCCGACCAGATCCACTTGAATGTTCAAGTTGGGGATGTGTTCCTCTTCAATGGGGATGCGCAGTGTGGCGGTGCCATCTTCCACGGTGAAGCGTGTGGTGTATAAAATGCCGTTGCGGGTGACGGTCAGCAGGCCTTCGGCGGGGCTGAAGGGAGCCTGAACAAGGATCTTCGCAATGTCGCCGGGTTGATAATTTTCCTTGTCAGGAATGAGTGTGACCTCTTCCTGTTCCAGGTTGCGCGAAGGCGGTTGTTTACCGCCGCTCACCCAACGCAAAATACGGCTTTGATTCTTGCGTCCAAGCTCATCGGTAACGAGGGCGGTAATCTGATAACTTCCCCCAAGGGGAGTTTCAAAGGAACAGAGTCCAGGCTCGAGCGTGGAAAGAAGCGAGCAGGTTTGAACATCCACCACTTCTTCAACCCAATCTCCATTTTTGAATTTCCAATCCAACACCCCGGCCGTGATCACAACTTCGCGGCCTTTCACCGGGTTGCCATCAAGGTCGGTGACAATGTACTCCACGTTGAGCGCTTCGCCGCGTTCGACAAAATAACTTGCGGTACGCAGCCCGATGTACACATCGGCAGGATGAACAAGCAGGGATGTGCCGCTGCTCCATGCCTGACGGTTGACATCAATGACAGTGGCACTGGCCGTGATGGTGTATGGCTGTGGATTTTTATCGGGGTCGCCCTGCGGCTTGAAATTCAGGTTCAGATAATGCGTGCCCAAGGCATCGGTTTGCCCTTCAAAATATTCACCTTGTGAAAACGAGCCATTCTGATACAGGAAATCAGAAAATAACCACCAGTTCCTTTGGGTGCCAAAGGTGAAATCGGGCCAATTGGGCGGCGAGTATGTGCCAGGGTTGCTGGCCACATTCCAGCGGACATCGGCACCGGGCAGGCCGCCCCCGGCATAGTACTTCGCCTCGACCGCCATTGTGGCCTGTTCTCCTGCAAAGTACGGTCCTGCTGTTTCATTCCGCGCAGTGACTTCGAATTCGGGCCGCCTGAATTCCTGAACTGCAAGTGAATGAAAATACTGCAAGTTGGTCAGGCCGTTTACATCTCCTTCGGCGGTCAGGTAGAGTTGGGCAAACCCCAAATTGATTCCTTCGGGCAGGGTGAAAGCAAGGTCGAATCCGCCGAGCGAATTCACATCCAATTTGCCTTCACCGATCAAATTCCCCTGCGGTTCAAAGAGCTGATAACTGACCGAACGCACTGCATCGCCTGGCAATTCCACATCGCCGCCCTGCCTGCCGCCGACGCGCCGCAGCCAGCCTTTGAGGTGAACCTCTTCACCGGGGCGGTACATCTGACGGTCATCAAAAACGAACCACTGCACCGTATCAAGCGGAGCCTCAGCCGACCAGCCCCCCTCGTCCCAGTAATAACCGCTGCGCGGCAGGAGAACCGTATCGGCGCCAAGTGAAGCGGTGAGATATGTAGCGCCGTTGGGAATGTCAAAACGGGCAATGCCTTCGGCATCGCTCAAAGTCTGCGGGCCGCCATTCTCAGGCATAATCTTCACACCAGTCAACGGCGCACCATCTTTGAGATTCGTCGTCCAGGCGATCATTTCGCTGTGATCGGTGTACACATCAAAGCCGATCTGCGTCACTTGCACCCAGATGACAATGGTCTGCGAAAACCGCCGCCATTGCTCGTCATCGCTTTCGAAGATTCCCGCAGGCGGTTCGATCACAAGGACGAAGTGCCCGAACTCCCCATCCATGTATGGGCGCAATTTGATCTCCACCTCAGAGAGGGTGTCATCGGGGAAATCGAGGTTGAGGGTCTTCTCTTCCACCAGCCTGCCTGGCATTTTTGCATTTGAGTTGTCCTGCTGCCATTCACGCAGATAGGTGCGGTATTGCGGCCAATCTGAAGGCTGTACGGCATAGACCTTCAAATTAAGTTTGTTGTAATTCATCACATAGGCCGAATACAGCGGCTCTTTGGATGATGGGTCGAGCGTAACCAGGGTCTGCTCCGGGTTCACCAGAATCGGGTCAGCCTTATCCACTTTGAATTTCAACTGCTGGTCTTCGCCCAATGCCTGCCCGAAGATATCTCTGATTTTTCCAGAAACAGTTACCGTGTAGGTGGTTTGTCCGCGTGTTTCACCGCTGATCTGAAGATCTGTGGCATACACACTGGCAGAAACGCCGGGGATCTCAGGCGATACGCTCAGCATATCTTCACTAAAAGAATCCAGATCGAGCGGATTGTTGAACGTGATAAAGAAGGGAGAGAGCGGCGGGCAGCGATCTTCATACCATGAACATCGTTGTCCGGTCACACGCAATGGCGAGTAGGTGGAAAAGCCAAATGTCTGTGTGGTGGTCGTGGTCAGCGGGCCTTCGAGCGAAGGAACCTGCGGACCCACAACAACAGAGATCCTCGTTTCGGTCTTAAAAGGTTGCGTGGCACGGAAAGCCAGCCAGCGGCCTTCGGGCGCATCTTTGGTCAGAGCACTCACCCGCTCATCGGCTTCGATCTGCTCCTGCGTAGCAGGCACGATCTCAATTTGCTGATCGCCCGCTGTCACTGCGATGGTTTTCAAAACAGCCGCAGGGTCGATCCGTTGATCGAATTGAAGGAAGAAAACAGGATCCAATGGCTGAGGCGCATCCTCCGGGTAAAACGATACCACGGTGGGCGGCGGCGTCTTGAATGTCCACGTCACGGCTTCGGCCAGTGCGTTGCCATTGATCGAAAGCGTGCCCGCAGGGATGGTGACGTGAAATTCAGTGGCTTTGGGCAGTCGGTCAATTTCATCCGAGTCGTATTCAAAGGTCAGCGTTTTGGTACCAAGCCAGCGCCATGTACCGGGCAGAGGCGGCTCGATCGTCACTGGCACATCCGTGGCGGCAAGGTCGCTCAGGGTGCCCAGCGGAATCATGGCTTGATTAAACGTCACGCTGATGAATGGCGCGATGGGGATCTCGCCTTCGGGTGAGAATCGCAACACCTGAAGCGGACCCGCTTCCACCTCACCCGGGCCTGATTCAGTTTCAAAGGGCGGGAACGTTTCTTCGACCGTGTTCCCCGGGCGCGGCGGCGGCAGAATCTCTTGCGGGATGTTAAAGTCCACCGCGGCAGAATCAGCTGTCAGCGCAGGGAGACGCGCGAGAATCGCCTCGATCTCCGCAGAGGAAAGCGGTTCGCCCGTCGCCTGCGGCAATGGATTCGTATTCTCAGGCTGCGATTGACCGCTGCTCAAATCCACAAGAATGCTGTAATTATCGTCTTGCACGTCATCACCTCCCGGGGACGATTCGGTTACATCAACTTCAACAGGGACAGAATCTGGCGTTGGCCCCTGCAAACGTTGAAACACAAACAGGAAACCGCCCACAGCCAGGATAATGGCACCCATGATCAACAGGGCGCGCCATTGTTCGAACGAGTTTTGCTGGTGATCTCTCATGGCATATTCTTCCTTCCCGTATCACGACGCTGCAAACAGGGGTTCGGTTCCCGCCAAAGACTTTGCCGCCTTCAAAAATCACAGGGAAACATTTTTGAACTGCCAGGGCAAGAACCCGCAGAGGTTAATCTTTCAGACTTTTCGAGAGGTTATTATAACGAGTTCAATGCAATGGGAATGATCCTGCTTTACATCAGGGAAATTTTTGTGTTTTGTAAAATCTCTTCAAAGAAAAGCAATGAAAAAGTTCCCCCGCCAAATTCGAGTGTGTTCGCCGCCCCTGCGGCAACTGCTTTTTGCAAGGCAGTTTCAGAGGATGCGCCATTTTCAAGTGCGAACAAAAGCCCGCCCAAAAATGCGTCGCCGCTGCCAACGCTGCTGACGATTTTCAATTGAGGTGGCTGCGCGAGCCACACTCCCGCCTCCGAATTGAAAACAGCGCCATGCCTGCCAAGCGTGATGACCGCTTGCGAAATTCCCCGCTGATGAAGGTGCTGCATCGCTTTAGCCGCCTGCTCTGCGTTGGAAATTTCCACGCCAAGCGCCTCGCTCAATTCAGCGGCATTGACCTTGATGTGGATTCCCGACACGGTCAATGCAGTTTTCAGGGCGGGTCCGCTGGTATCCACCCAAACGGATTTGCCGCGCTCCACCAACCCTGCAAGCAATGCTTGGTAGCGTTCAAGCGGAAAGCCTGGCGGCAGGCTGCCACTCACAGAAACCAGCCCAACCCGCTCTGACTGCTCCCAAACATCGTGGATCAGGGCATCACATTCCTCTGCACGAATGGATTGCCCGACTTCATTGACGACCGTGGCATCCTGATTGGGTTGTACGAGAATGATGCAAGTGCGGGTTTCATTTTGCACCCTTGTCCAATGCGCGGAGAACCCCTCACCCTTTGCGAGGTCGGCTAGCAGATTCCCAGCATGCCCACCGATCGGCCCCATGCACAACGGTTCCCCGCCCAACGTGCGGATGGCACGTGCAACATTGATTCCTTTTCCACCTGCAGCGGCCAGTGTCTTTTTTGCGCGATGCACCTCACCGATCTGCAATGCATCCACATCCATGGAGCGGTCAATGGCGGGGTTGGGGGTCAGGCAGAGGATCATAAAAAGGCCAGCGCTTCTTGCAGGGTGGGTTGGCCTTCGGTGCCGCCCGCCCTTTGCGTGGATAAAGCTCCGCACACACAAGCCAATTGCAAAGACTTCTTCAATTCCCAGCCATTCAAATACCCATAAATAAAACCCGCATCGAACGAGTCGCCTGCGCCAACGGTATCCACAACCTTTGCTGGAATACTTTCAACGCGGACTCTCTGACTCTTTGAGATTCCCAACGCCCCATCTTTTCCCAGCTTAAGCGCCAGCGCCTCCACCTTTGACCCAAGCCTGTTCGCTGCTTCTTCAACATTCTCTGCGCCTGTGAGCGACTTTGCTTCCGCTTCATTCGGCAGGAAGACATTTGTAATTGCCAACAAGTCATCAAAGCCCATCCATTTTTCGGATGGGTCGTAATTCGTATCCAATGAAGTAGACAGCCCAAGTGCATGAGCGCGTTGGAATAAAGCGGGCAGGTCAGGCTGGAGTTTGGTTTGCAGGAAGTAACTCGCTACATGCAGGTGACGGGTTTGTGCCAGCAAACTGTCAGCGATATCGGATGCTTGAAGGTCAGCGATCAGGCCTGGGTGAGTCAGAATCGCGCGGTCCGCTTCGCGATTCAAAATTACGCTGAGACCAGTCTGCCCAGCGGTTCGGATGATGACGTGATCGACATTCACGTTCCGTTTTTGCATTTCAGCGAGCATGAAGCGCCCGAAGACATCGTCGCCGCACACGCCGATGAAGGCAACCCGCAATCCAAGCCGTGCCGCGCCACAAGCAAAGATGACGGAGGACGAACCAACGGTAAGCGTTGCAGAAGTGACCAACTTTTCAACCTGATCGAATTCTGGGTTTACATCACCCGTCAGGATCAGGTCGGGGTTGATCTCACCAGCAACGAGAATATCAAATGGCTTTTTCATGCCGAGCGGCAAAGCGTGGTTCGAGGAAGACATAGATCACAAGCATGACCAGTGTCACTGCGCCGAAAATCGCGTACATCATCTGGCCGCCGAGGTTCTCCAAAAGGATTCCGCCAAGGAATCCGCCTGTGGCTGCGCCGAAGCCAAAGATCATTGCGCCGAATACAGCCTGGGTGGTGGCGCTCAACCCTGGTGGCGCGTTGTCGTTGGAATACGAGACACCCGCCACCCACAGCGCAGGAAACGTAAGTCCATTGAGAAGCTGAAAGACCAGAATGCCCGTCAGCGAATCGAAGAGCGCGTAAAACAGCAGGCGCAGGCCTGTGGCCGCCATGGAAAGGATCAACAAACCGCGCGGCTTGAATTGGCTCAGCAAACGATTGGCAAAGAACAGCACAGGAATCTCGGCAGCCGTTGCAATGGTGAGTGTATATCCCATTTGAGATTCGTCAATGTGAAGCTGGTTCATGTATGCGAACAAATAATTATTGACCGTCGCAAAGGCAGTACCGCATACAAAAGCCATGAACATGAACAACATCAACTGGCGGTTCCCCAACAAGGCACGCACTCCCTGCCAAAATGGATTTGCTTCTGTTTGTTCGGTGTACAGGAAATTCAGGCTGATCAATAATGCGATCACCATAAAAAGGGCATATGCCCAAAATGCCCACGATAATCCGTAACGGGCAACAATGATCCCCGCCAACGGAGCAGTGAGCGCCCAGCCAAATGTCCCGCCCATGCGCACACGGCCGTACAAATGTTTTTCATCTCCCAGCATCGACATGGCGGCGCTATCGGCCAGTGAATTGGCTGGTGCCGATATAAAAGAGAAAACGCCGATCAAGATCAACACGGGGAGAAAGGTGCGCAGAAAAGGCAGCACGAACATGGATACTGCTGCAACGGTCAGCGCCAGAGACATGATCAATTTGTGACGGTTCCCCGAATCGGCCAGCCCTGTCATGAAGGGTCCGCCAACCAGAGAGATCAGCGACGAAAGCGCCACCAGTAAACCGATCTGCGTGCCTGAGAAATCAAGGGTTTGATAGTAAAGAACAATGTACGGAACAAAAGCCGACATCCCCGCGAAAAAAGCAAAGTAGTAACCAAACGGCCAGATCTTCTTCAATCTATTCTCCATATGTTTTGTGCCAACCGAACGGCGCTTCGGCTTGATAAAAATCGTAGAACGGTTTGGCAAGCGCATGACACAAGGATGTGAGGCGTGAAATGCGCTGACGCCCAACCATGCGCAAGAATTTGACACGTTCGTCACTGGTCATCGTAACGGCTTCCTTCCATACGGCGCGACCGACGGCGATTCCGCTGGCGCCTGCGTTACATGCAACGACAACTTGCTGCAAGAAGGTTTCGTACTCGACCGCAGCGGAGAGCAGGATCCAGGGAATGTCGGTTGCGGCAGAGATTTCTTCACAGGCTTCTTTCCATAAAGTTTGATCTGTCTCTGCGACATCGAGTGGGAATTCAGCTTTGAGAATATCTGCACCGAGCGGTGTGAGGCGCTTGGCGCTTTCCACGACAACATATCTTTTTTCATCAGAAGATAGTTTTTTATCATTGAGCGAATAGGATAGCGGCTCGAGCATCAGCACGAGATCGTGCCTGGCGCATTCATCGGCGATGTTTTTTGTAAAGGCTTCGGTCTCTTTGGCAGTGGGGGAATCGGGATGATAGTAGACGAGCAATTTGATCGCCGATGCGCCCATGCGTTTGGCTTTTTCAACAGACCAGCCAGGGATGATCTGCGCGTGGCGGGCGGTGGCATCGCCTGTGTACCCCGTTGATTCGACAGCGACAACGAGACCGACGGTGCTGGGAATGACGTTTTGCGCGATAGCTTGCGCGGCAGAGACTTCAGGGTCTAGCAAAACAGAAGTTGCACGATGGGCGAGTGCTTTGGTCACATCGAGTTTGAAGCGGGAGAGTTCAGTATCGTCTACGAAGGCGGGGTTGGCTTTGCGCAGGTTTTGACGATGGTCGAGGGCGAGGGCGGTGAAGGTGCCGCGTTTGGAGGCGATCTGTTGCAGTCCGCGGAGTTTGCCGATGGTGATAGGTTTCATGGGGTGGGTTCCAGATTAAGGTTTTCAGGTTTGAAGGTTGGCAGGTTTGAACGTTTCAACTTTCAACCTGCCAACCTTGTAACTGCTTTACGGGCAGGTTTGTATCCAGGCATCCAATCCGCGTTGTTTGAGGATGGTGCTGAAGTTGAGTTGTTTCGATTTTTCGCAAAAGGCGTTGAAATCGCCAGGCAGGTCGGTGTATTCGGCGGCGAAGACGGGTTTGCCTGCTTCAATATAAGGAAGCATCTTTTCGGCTTCATCGTAATAGAAATAATCTTCGGTGATGGCGAAGTCGTAGATGTTTACGAGTTCTTTCACCTGGTCGGATGCATTCTTTTGCCCGATGGCGAGTCCGCGTTTGTGGGCTTCATCTGCGAGCCAGAGGGCAAATTTCAACTGGTCAGCGTAGGTGAGCGGAAAGCCTGTGTCGTTGGTGTAGATTTCCATGTTGTCGGGTTCGAGGGCGTCGAAGCCTTTGGCTTGGCACAGGTCGAG
>DAOQID010000131.1:0-10662 GCA_035339375.1 Anaerolineales bacterium
TCAGGGCGTCGGCTCGGCGCTGATGCGGGCCGCCACAGACCTGGCGGACAACTGGCTCAATCTCCAACGCCTCGAACTGGAAGTGTATTGCGATAACGAGCCCGCGGTGGGACTCTACAAGAAATTCGGCTTCGAAATCGAAGGCACGCTGAAAGGCTACGCGTTCCGCGCAGGAGAATTTGTCGACGTGTACGCGATGGCAAGGACAAGGTTGAAGTAACGGTTACATTCGATTCATACAGGTATTTGTAAAGGAGAAAATCTTATGTTGGTCCGCTGGCTCGTGTTCATTCATGTTTTATCGGCAATCACGTTCTTTCTTGCGCATGGGGCTGCCGCGGCGATGGTGTTCAAAGTCCGCTCTGAGACGGACTTTGCCCGCATCCGTGCCATGCTGGATTTATCCGTATCCACCTTCAAAGCCTATATGCTGTCATTCCTTATGATGGGGGTGACAGGGCTTACCATGCCATTCTTAATCCACATCTGGAATAGAGCGTGGATCTGGCTGTCGATCGTTTTGATTTTGTTTGTTGTGGTCTGGATGGGTCTGGTCAACGAAAAACAGATCAAGCAACTGCGCCGTTTAGTGGGGCTGCCCTACATGCAGGGGTTTAATGAGTTCCCAGCTGAAACGCCTGCCAGCCCTGAAGAAGTTGCAGCTTTGCTCAAGAAGATCAATCCATATCAATGGGCACTGGTCGGGTATGGGATTCCCGCCGTTGTATTATGGTTGATGGTCTTCAAGCCTTTCTAAGCCATTTGATATTTGTTGAATAAAAAGGAGACCTGTCCTCATGGATATCGTCATTCGCAGGTTGGAGCCTTCTGATTATGAAGCCATGCAAAAAGTATTTGCCGGGCCCAAGGTGACCTGGGGTACGCTTCAACAACCATTTCCTTCCGTTGAAATCTGGCGCAAACGCTTGGCTGAAATACCGGAGTCTCAATTCTGGCTGGCGGCGATGGTCGGCAATGAACTGGCGGGGCAGTTGGAGATCCAAACCTCACCCAATCATCCACGCCGCAAACATGTGGGGCAGCTTGGCATGGCGGTGCGCGATGATTTTCAAGGAAAGGGTGTGGGTACGGCCCTTATGCGGGCTGCTGTGGATATGGCAGATAACTGGCTTGATCTGCTGCGCCTTGAGCTGGGAGTCTTTGTCGATAACGAACCCGCTGTCCGCTTGTATCAGAGATTCGGGTTTTTCATCGAAGGGACATTGACTCGTTATGCCTTCCGTGCCGGTACTTATGCAGATGTCTATGCCATGGCTAGGTTCAAGCCAGGATAGTTTCATTGTGTTGCAAGTGTTTTACAAATTCAGAAACTGGGAGAAGAGCATCTTCAAAAGGGTATAATTTTTATGCATTCTTTATTGTGTGAGGTGTCTTATGAGTAAAAGAATATTTATCAGCTATTCACGGCGTGAAATCGGTTTCGTCGATGCTCTTGTAGATCAACTGGAGAGCAAAGGGAATCAGGTCTGGCTGGATTATCGGAGCCTGATTCCTGGTACCCCCTGGCTTGACCAGATCCATAGGGGAATTGAAGAAGCAGATGTACTTTTGCTGGTCGTGTCCAAGGCTTCGCTGGCTTCACAAAATGTTGAAGTGGAGTGGAAGAGCGTTCTCCAGCAGAAGAAACGCATCATCCTGCTGGTGTTTGAGGCGGTGGATCTTCCAAATGAACTTGAAAAATATGAGTGGGTGGATTTTCGCGGTAGTTTTCAGAGGGGATTGAATGAATTGTTTTCTCAAATGGCAAAGCCTGTTAATGAAAATCATCCTGTCCCGCAAACTGGATTCAAAATGCCTGGTATTGTTTGGGTGGCTTTTCTACTGAGTGTAGTGGTTGCCATCCTTTCCCTGCCTGCCATATGGACCCTGCTTATCCCATGGGTGTTAATTCCCCTGCCGTATAGAATTCTTAAGCGCAACTATAACTTTACATATGTTCAGGCGGCGTTGTTTTTCCTGCCGATTGCTTTATTCTCCGGTACGATCATTAATGACAATATTAATGCGGCCGAATTTGATGTGATTATGGCAAATACCGTGCTTGGGTTTCCGCTGGCTATCATCCTTCTATTTGTACTGCGTTCTTCAGGAATGCAGCGGTGGGGTAAAGAGCAGGCCACCCTGCCTCGCTTTGCCAACCCATACACACCGGATAATCCACGTCCGTCCCCCGTCCCTTTTTATATTGACCATGCGCCACAGGATTCAAGGATCGCTGAGATGTTGGAAAACACGTTGGAGGATTACGGGCATCCAGTTGTGAAGCAAATGCAGGATGCCAGGGCAGTTTTTGTGATGCTCTCCCGCTTCAAGAAAGACAGTGAAGCGGATCCTGAAAAACAGGTTGTGTTTCCTGTCATTGTGCAGACCTCGGAGGATATTTCGCCCAAGCTTGCCAAGGTGCAGTGGATTGACATGCGCAGTGGAGTGAGAGGACTGGACGCGATTGCGCAGTTGTTACCCGAACCTGAAAAACTGCTGAAGGCACTGGGCAACCGTCCCAGGGGCAGAATGTTGGTGTTGCCAGCGCCGGTGGCAGCCATGCAATTCTTTTTAACCCTGCTGGGTGTCTTTGCCATGGGGTGTTTTTTCAAGCTGTTTGTTGAGTTGATTAACAACGATGTGTTCAACCTGCCAAATGGGGATTCTTTCATGGTCCTGGTGTTCTTTTTCATTGCGGACCTTGTATTGGTCGGCTGGTTGCTGGTTACCATGTTACGGAATTTGATCCAACGGGAAGGCGGGCTGGCAAGTTTTCGTGCGTTTACACGAGCCCTGGGTGGGGTGGGATTTCTGGCTTTCCTGCAAACAGCTTTGGGAATCATGCTTGATAGCTCTTTCGCTGATATTTTTGGGGAAGATTCGCCTATTATCGGTATTGTCTCCATTTTTCCGACTTTTATTTTTCTAGTTGGCGGGGTGGTCATGGCAGTGTTTTTGTTGGTGCGATACAAGGACATCCGTGCATGGTTTCCTGTATCAAAGTAATGGACTGGGGGATTGGGACGAGACGAGGTTTACTTCTTATGGATGAGAATGAGGCGGTTCGGCTGCATTCACTTTACCCGTAATGAATCCACCCCTGTACTTGTCTGACATAGTACCAATGGACTAGTGATTTCTTTAACCATTTGTAAGTGATTTATAAGGCAAATGGGAGTTTAAGAAGCTAAAATTGAAATAAACCGACGATAGGCCCGCTTTCAGGCGGGTGATGATGTTTGTGTGACTGATCGATGATGATAAAAGGAAGTGTAATATGAAAAATCCCTCCATAAAATACATTGTGATTACGGTGCTGCTGGTGATTTTTGTCGTGGCATCCCTGGTGGCGAACCAGCGTACTGGAACCTCCACGGTCTCTTCAGAGACGCAGGAAGGAGGAACTTCCTCATACATTCCACAATCAGAGCCTGTGCGTGTGGATGCGCCCTCACAGCCTGTTCCCCAACAGGTGGTGATTCAGTTTGCGCCCGACGCCACCGAAGCTGAGCGTGCTGCTTACATTGAATCCATTGGCGGTACGGTTGTGGAATCGATCGATTCACTCGACACCATTGTGGTCAATGTGCCTGAAGAAGTGGCTCAGGCTCCTTTGCCTGAATCCACAGCGGTGGCTTCCAGTGAAGCGGATTATTATGTTGCCGCTTTGGATGAGGTTGCACCTGTGAATGACCCTCATTATGTGGATCAGTGGGCTCTGCCGGCCATTGCCGCACCCGAAGCATGGGCTGCCATGTCTGCGGATGCGCCTGCGGTGACGATTGCTGTGATCGATAGCGGTATCTGTGTCACCCACCCTGATTTGAACGGCCGCATTGTCAGCGGCTGGGATTTTGTTGAAGGCGATGCCATTCCGCAGGATGATTTCGGTCATGGCTGTGCGGTGAGCGGCGTGATCGCTGCGAACATGAACGATGGTATTGGTATTGCGGGTGTTGCGCCCAATGCGAACATCATGCCATTGCGTGTGTTGAACAGCAGCGGTTTCGGTTCTTATTCGGATGTGGCTGCAGCGGTTGTATTTGCTGTGGATAACGGCGCGCAGGTCATTAACTTGAGCCTTGGCGGTTCAAGCCCTTCGAGCACGCTGGAAAATGCCATTAACTATGCTGTTGCGAACGGCGTAGTGGTGGTGGCTGCGGCTGGAAACAACGGCACGGAGGGTGCCTTGTACCCGGCTGCTTATGATTCTGTAGTGGCGGTCGGTTCCATTGACCCGAATCTGGCTCACAGTTCTTTTAGTAATTACGGCTCCCAGGTGGATGTGTGGGCCCCGGGCCGTGACATCATGACCACCAAACGCACCGGTGACTATGGCTTGGTGAGTGGTACTTCCTTTGCTGCACCTTATGTGGCTGGCGCCGAAGCCGTGTACATGGCTTTGAGCCGCACTCCTGTCTTCGCTGGAGGACTGCTTACTTTTTCGACCCAGATCGAGGTCACGGCTGAACCGACGACTGTCGTTGAGGTCACTCCTACTGATGTGCCGGTTACAGAGATTAGCGATGCGGCAGTGCTTGAGCAGCTTCGTTCCATCTATAACCTGCCCGCAGACCGTGATGCTTTCGTGCAAACCATTCAACAGGCTGGGGGAACCTTGTTTGGCCTGTTCATCATCCCTGCCCCGGACAATGCCGAGGGTGGACCTTCTGCTCATTACTTTACGGCTGTACAGAACGGTGACAGCCTGACCATTTCACAGGAATACACACCGAAATTTGCTGAAGCACTCGATGCATTGGCGGCAGAAGGTGTGGTGGATCAGGGTGTGGTGGATACTTTCAACAGCCCAACCGCCCAGGGTGATGGCACAGCTCAGTTGGGCCTGCCATGGACAACCGGTGCGAACGCCACCTTTGTGGCGGGGCCGCATGGGGATGGCTTCCAGCCTTTCCCGACCGAGATCGCCAATGCGCTCGACTTTGCGCCTGCTGATAACAAGGTGCGCGCTGCCCGAGAGGGTTTTGCCCAACAGATCGTCTGCCCGGGTCAGGTGCAGAGCAGTTGGGTGATTGTGACTCACCCCGGCGGCTGGCGTACCAGTTACTATCAGGTCTCCAATATTCAGGTGGACCCCGACGGGTTGAGCGTGGGACGCGGTGCCTACCTCGGTGACCTGGCCGCGAACAGCGCTTCAGCTTTGCGTTGTGGCGGCAATAACTTTACTTCCCCACTGGTTCATTTCTCAGTGTTGCAGAACGGCAAGCAGGTCAAGATCAATGGATTTGATATCGGCGGTTGGACCGTGGGCACAACCACCATGACCAAAGTGAGCGATGCATCCGTGGTCAATGTGGGTGGCACACTTTCGAACAATGGGACTTACGGTACGAACCTGACTTGTGACGCGACCGTACTTCCCCCAGATTACATCAAATGTGCCGACGAAGGCGGAACCTGTAGTTTCCCCGGCCTTGAAACGGTCTATTTTGGTTCAGATGGCTGTTTTGGTACTGAGGCTGCCACCACCAGCATTTCCTGCGATAGCGGAACCTTTGGCATGCCTGCTGGTGATTCTCGTTCCTGTTATGTGGATAGCAAATCCACTACGTTGTCACCGGCTTGTCCGCAATCGGGCGGAGTGATTTTATACTGGGCCAAGGATTTCTCCTGCACCAACGCCGCATCTGATGCGGGGTATCGCCTGCAAGCTGCCAGCGGATCACAGGATTATGGTGTGGATACTGCCTTCAACGATAAGGCTTCTGCTTTGCGGGTTCCAACGGGGTGGTCTGTCATGCTTTATGGCGGTGCAGCGAATAGCGGCGAAATGTTGTGCGTGAACAAGGATGTCAGCGATCTTTCCCTGCTTGGCACCTTCCCCAACTCCGCTTCGGAGGTCAATGACGGAATTTCCTCCATGCAGGTGTTTGCAAATACAAATTGTGGCGGCGTCTTAAATTCGTATGCACCTCCACAAAACCTGCTTCCGTTGAACGGCTCCAGTAATGCCAATAACTTTGATCTTAATTTCCAATGGGCTGCTGCACCAATGGGTGGGTCCTACTATGTGGAATGGTGGAACAACAATACCCCCAACACCAAGAACTTCTGCAACTGGTCCACTGCCCTTAATTGTGATATTGCCGGTACCCCGGCGGCAGGAACTTACTCCTGGCATGTACGGGCTTTTGATGGTGTCGATTATTCAGGTTGGAGTCAGACATTCACATTTACCATCCGTACCAGTGCAAATGCGATTTTCCTTGATCGTCTTGCAATTACAGATGAATTGGGACCGGCAGGCCTTGGCGATGGCAGCCCGTCTCCTGCTGAATATGTTGAGGCGAATGCCTACAAGGATATATTCCTGCCCGGTGATCCTATTCGGCTATACATATATTACACCAACCAATACCCAACCAACGAAGCAATTGATTTCGAATGGTTGGTCACAGACCCGGCTGGGCGTATTGTGCCAGAAATGTCTGAAACCGCTGTGGACACCTCGAATAATGCGAATAACAGTTGGTACTGGCATCGTGCCTATGCCATCCCAGATGACGCTATTCGTGGAACATACACTTTCACTGGAAAGGTCACCTACAATAGCGTAACGACCACCCAGTCGCAGACTTTCACGATTACAGGCAGCCCTTCCGTTGAAGTGCATGATGCCTTCTCCACCACCAGCCTTGGTGTGGCTTCGGTGGACGGCGGCCCCGGGGTTCCTGAGGCTTCCATACCTTCAGATGTCATCAGCAAAGCCACTCCCACCTACAATGCGGGCGATAATATCCGCTTGTACATTGATTCCTTCAACGATACAGCCTCTGCTGTCAATGCCACTTTTACCTGGCAGGTTCTCGACCCGATCGGACGTCACGTTCCGCAACTGGAGTGGGCCGGCACATTGAGCGCGGCAGTGGGGCATACCTGGTGGTCTCTGCCTGCCACCATTCCTTCGTATATGGGGACGGGTGATTATGTCTTTACCGGCACCATTAACAACGGTGGTCATATCACCAGCCAGAGCCAGACCTTCCATGTCAATGGCTTATCGGCTCCAGCAAACGATAATTGGGCCAATCGCATCACCATTGGCAGCGCCACCTACACAAATACACAGGATACCTGGAACGCCACCTCGGAAAATGACGATCCCTCTTCGTCCTGCGGCGGCACCAACTCAAACAGCGTCTGGTATCGCTATACCCCGGCCAGCAATGGTCTTTTGGAAATCGACACCACCGGCACTGACTACCCCGTTGAGATCGGCGTGTGGACGGGCGCTTCTCTTGCCGGCCTTACACAATTTGCCTGCTCCAACGAACTGGATATTGTCACCGGTGATGTGGCGATTAAGAATATGTCTGTTACCAGCGGTACCACCTATTACATCGAGTTGACCGATGTGGGTACCCCAGGCGGCGGCAAACTGAAGTTGAGCGTCAACTTCATCAGCTCTGCTTCCCTCACAAATGATGGTATCAACAATGCCGCTACCATCACCAACAACATCACCATCAATAACGCCGGTGCAAACATCACCCCATTGGATGTCCGCTCTGCTACGGTGGGTGTGGAGGACCGCGCACTGGATTCCTGTAACCGCGCCATTGGAAAAGCCACAGTTTGGTACAAGTACATCACCACCCTGCCGGGCGATCTTGTACTTGATACAGGTGGCAGCAATTACGACACCATGCTTTCCGTCTGGGAAGATGTACCCGGCAGTGGTCTCTCCCTTATTAGCTGTAACGACGATATCGGCGGCGGGGTATGGGATGTCGACTCGCATCTTTTGGCGCAGTTGAAAGCCTCCACCACCTACTATATTCAAGTTGCTGAATTCAACGGCGTATCTGAAAACTCAAACAGCCTGTCACTCGATGGCATCGGGAACAAGCCCCCGGTCTCCGCGGAATTCGACGGCGGCACCCTGCACTTGTTCTCGCAGTTTAACCCTGCACCCATCCTTGATTTGCCTGCTGATAACACCTACACCGATGACACCACGCCGACCTTGAGCCTTTCCACTACATTGCTCCCCAGTGGGGCAGCCACCTATCACTTCCAGGTGGATGATAGCTCGGACTTTTCTTCTGCCCTGGTGAACACTGCCGGTGTCGCTGGCACCAGCTACACCGTTACCGCAGGTGAAGCGTTACCGTCAGGTGTTTATTATTGGCGTGTCGCTGCACAAGATGGCAGCGCAAACTATTCTGCCTGGAGCGCATCCCGCACATTGAATATTACGTCACTGATCAGCCCGACGAATAATTCAGTGACAAGCAACACCAAACCCACCTTCAGTTGGGGAGCGTCTGCAGGTGCGCTTGAATACAACCTGCAGATTGATGAATCAACCTCCTTTGCCGCTGTGGAATTGGATCGCCTCCAGGCAGGTACCTCTTTCACGCTCACTACAGCCCTTGTCCCTGGTGACCATTATTGGCGTGTCCGCGTTCGTACGGCTTCAGGCTGGGGCGGATTCACCCCACCATGGAAGTTCACCATTTTGCAGGCATTGGTTGCACCGGTATTGGAAAACCCGGCTGCATCTTTCGCCACCACCGACCGTACACCTTCGTTCTCCTGGTTCAGCGTGCCAGCCGGGAATACTTACAACATTCAGATCGATACTGATGCCACCTTTGCCACCCCCGATGTGGATTACACCACACTCCCCGGCAACCCCATCAGTTATCAACAGCCCACTGACCTGCCCGATGGAACCTACTCCTGGCGTGTAAGAGCCCTCAATGTTCTTGGCGAGTTTGGTCCGTGGAGTACGGCTCGTACCTTCACGATTGATAATGTTGCATCCGATGCTCCGCTCTTGAATCTGCCCGCAGATAATGCCTATACTGCGCTTTCCAAACCGACCTTGAGTGTATTCGCTGTTACGGGTGCAACGGTCTATCGTTTTGAGTTGGACAATGAACCTTTCACTACGGTAGGAAAAGTCCCACTCGTATACTCTTCCTATGTAACCACCACCAGTTATACACTCACAGACCTGCAGGCGCTTCAGTATGGAACATATTACTGGCACGCCCGTTCCAAAGATGCCGCAGGTAACTTCTCTTCCTGGAGTGCGGTTCGCACACTGTATGTCACCCCCATGACGGCCCCGGCCAATAACGGTTTCGTCACCACGGCCACACCTAACTTTACATGGGTTGCTGCTACAGGGGCGCTTGAATATAACCTTCAAGTAGCCAAAACCGCTGATTTCGCTTCCATTGAAATGGAGCGCTTGCAAACCAGCGGTACATCCTACACCAGTCCCGCATTGGATTATGGTTCACATTACTGGCGTATACGTGTTCGCACAGCGACTGGATGGGGTTCATGGGCTCCCGCCTGGAAGTTCACGGTCTCACCTGCGCTGACAGCTGCTCCTGTTCTCGTCAGCCCGGCCGTATCTGCTGTTGTTGCAGACAATACCCCCACCCTGACCTGGAACAAGGTGATGGATGATGACCGGTATGAGATTCAGATCGATAATCTCAGCACCTTCGCATCACCGGAACAAACCTCTCTTACGAGTTTCAATGTTCTTAACTATACAGCTACAACTCTTCCGGATGGAATCTACTACTGGCGCGTACGCAACACCAACTATCTTGATGTAGGAGGTACATGGAGTACTTCCCGCTCCTTTACAGTGGATACCACCCCGCCCGCCGCGCCGAATCTCTCTGCACCGGCAGATGCCGCTTCGAATATTGGCACACCGGCCTTTTCATGGGCGGCGCCAACCACGGCGACCAAATACCAATTTGAGTACGATAATAATTCCGATTTTTCGAGCCCGACCTACACATCAGCGGAATTGACTACGACCAGCCATACCCCCTCGCCAGCCATGGCATTGGGATTGCATTACTGGCATGTCCGTGCCAGAGATGCCGCCGGTAACTGGAGTTCATGGAGTGCATCTCGCAGCATTACGATCAACCCACCCATCCCCTTAACCGTAACGGTGCTCTCCCCTGCTGCATCAGCGGTAACAAACGATAACACGCCTGACTTCACGTGGAATGCCCTGGGTGTCGGAACGCCATACACCTATACCTATGAAATCCAGTTTGCCACGGCGTCCACATTTGCGGCACCGCTGCCACAATCAGCGACGGGTTTGGCGGTAACAAATTACACCCCCGCCTCTCTGTTCACTGATGGTGTTATCTATTGGCGTGTTCGTGGTGTGAATGTTAATAACGTCACCGGTCCGTGGAGCACATCCCGTTCCTTCACTGTGGATACGATCGCCCCGCTTGCACCAAGCCTGACCGCCCCGGCCGATGCGGCAGCAGTCACCACTTCACCAGCCTTCACGTGGGCGGCTGCCACTACAGCAAGCAAGTATCAATTTGCGTATGACAGTGCCAACACCTTTGACTCCAATGGCGGCAATGCTTTATACACTTCCGCTGAGTTGACCACCACCAGCCATACCCCGCCATCCATGCTAACCCCGCCACTGCCAAAGACCTACTATTGGCATGTTCGCGCAAAGGATGCGGCTGGAAATTGGAGCCCGTGGTCAGTGACGCGTTCGCTCCAGATCAACCCTGCCACTCCGCTTGCTCCGACCTTGACATTGCCAGCGGCTTCAGCCGTGACCAATGACACCACCCCGGATTTCACATGGGGCTCGGTAGTCAATGGTGCAACCTATGAAATCCA
>DAOQID010000132.1:0-1441 GCA_035339375.1 Anaerolineales bacterium
ACCGCGCCTGTCTCATCCACGTACACACCGATCGCATAGGACATGCCTGTGAGTTGTTCGCTGTAGAGGTAGAGGACGAAGCTTTTATATTCTCCGCTCACCTGGCTTGGAGAGATGGATTCAGAATCTCCGCGCATGGGGGCGAGGGCCGCTTGAATCAGTTGAGCCTCGGTGGAGGTTTTGGGTTCCTGCGGGGTGGCGGTGGCGATCTCGGTGGAATACAGGCGCATCTCGTTGAAGTCTGTAGTGCGCCAGTCAAAGGGCGGAATCTGGCTGTTCCGAAAGACCCCGATCGGCGACATAAAATCGTACACTACCAGATAATTTCTCTGCGGGTCGATCTCATAGATTCGCCCTCCCGCAGAGGTTTGCCCAACCTGAAAGTCATTTCCCGCGGCAGATAAACCGTACTCGGCATAATCGCTTTCGTAGGTGAGGCCTGCGATCGTCAGGGTCTGACGCGAATATCCCTCATGCTCCGAAGGGACGACTTTGTAGTCATAGACGGGCGTCCCAGCCTTGAGCAGCGCCTGACGGAAGAGCAGGGCCGCAGTCAGAAACGTCCCTGCGGCCAGTATGACGATGGCAATGCCGACCCCAGGAATCCACCGTTTGGTTTTAGACATTTCGCTCTCCGCATTTCTTCATATTGCCGTGCGAGGTTTTAGTACTTGTAAAACCCGCGTCCTGTTTTTCTTCCCAAATAACCTGCGTCCACCATCTTGCGCAATAAATACGCGGGGCGGTATTTGTCCTCGCCCAGATCCCTTTGCAGCACTTCCATCACGAACAGCACCACGTCCAGACCGATCAGATCGGCCAGCGTGAGCGGACCCATCGGATGATTCATTCCCAGCTTCATCACCTGGTCAATGGCTTCAGGGGTGCCGACATTTTCCTGCAAAGCAAACACCGCTTCGTTGATCATCGGGCACAGGATGCGGTTCGAAATGAACCCAGGCGAGTCGTTGGCTTCCACGGGTTCCTTGCCCATCACTTTGCACAAATCCACGATGGTTTTTGTGGTTTCGTCTGTGGTGCCCAATCCGCGGATGACTTCAACAAGTTTCATCAACGGCACGGGATTCATGAAATGCATTCCGATCACTTTATCGGGACGGCTGGTCACTGCGGCGATCTTCGTGATCGAAATCGACGAAGTGTTGCTTGCCAATATCACGCCTTCGCGCGCGTTGGCATCCATGTCTTTGAAGATCTTGAACTTCAGTTCGGGGTTTTCGGTCGCCGCTTCAATGACGAGGTCGGCGTCTTTCATCGTGTCCATGCTGCTCACGAATTGGATCGCATCTGCCGAGGCTTTTTGCTCCGCGGTGATCGTCCCTTTTTCGAGCAATTTCCCCGTGGATTTGGCAATGGTGGCTTTGGCTTTTTCCAACGCGGCGGGCATCACGTCCATGCAGGTCACTTGGTAGCCCGATGT
>DAOQID010000132.1:1541-10636 GCA_035339375.1 Anaerolineales bacterium
TCAATATGCCCCGGGATATGTCCTGAATAGATATTGATCCATTTTTCGAATGTATATGGATCAGGATATTCAGGATGCTTGATGAAATGAGCGAACACTTCCTCAGGCTGGCGCTTGAGCAATTCATACGTCGTCTTGCGGACGAGCCTTGTCGTTTCCAGCGCATCTTCCATGCTGTGTTCGTGATATTTCAATGATGTCGCCCACAGATCCTGATCGTAGCCCATGATCGTGCCGCCAGGTTCGACGATCAACTTCCTTGCGCGGAGAGCGGCATTCGATTCACTGTCCGCGATATGGACGATGATCTCATGGACACTCCACTCCTTTGGGTCTGGCTTAAACTGCATGGCCTCCGCTGGAACTTCCGCCAGAGCGGCCTTCAATAATTCGTATCCGCGCCCGTAGAGTTCGATCTTTTCGTTGCGTTCCTGTTGATTCATGATTTGGTTTCTTCCTTTTCAGGGGTGGTCTTCTTCAATGCCTCATCCCGTTCACGGATCGCTCCCAGCAGGCGGGCTTGCTCTGCTTTTAGCTCACGGTTCTCCTGTTCAGCGCGGGCCAGCCGCATGGACCCTGTGCGGCCCAATGCGCGCCCGCCCGCCAGATCCACAAGCAGGACGATCAGGTAACCGATGATCCCCACAAGGACGATCCACCACAAACCGACGATGAATGTGGTGACAATGCTCATGATCAGGATGAGCCAGCCGTATGGGTCGAGCAGGAACCAATATGGACGGGGTTGCTGCATGTCTTATTGCTCCGCGGAAATGGCGTTGTAAATGGTCTCAATGCTGTTCGGGTCGCCGACAAAGGTCTTTCCGTTGGTGTGGTTGGCAATGCGTAACAGAAGGTCGGCGTCGGCATCTCCACCGTAGGCGATGGTGAAGATCTTCGTGCCATCCACGCTTTCTCCACTTGGCAGACAGTTGAACATTTGATTCTGCGAGCGGGTGCTGGAGGTATCCTGTCCATCGGATAGTAGCACAATGCCGTACAGGCGTTTCTCGTTGTTCGCGTCGTGTTCAGCCTTGACTTCATTCACTTTGTCGATGGCTGTGCATACCCCATCATAGAGCGGTGTGTTGCCGTTCGCATACAGACCATTGAGCTTGGTCGTCAGGTCTTCGCTGATATCGCCTGCGCGCCCGCCTCCCAATGAGTAGACTGTCCCATCGCCCCCGCCAAAAACAATGAGGAAGATCTCATCGTTCGGGTCGAGCCTGCTGATGAAGTTTGCCGAGCTGGAGACCGCATTGGCGATCTTCTCACCTTCCATGCTGCCTGAGATGTCGAGCAACAGCACAATGGTGGATTTCTTCTTTGTTTGGTGGAAGACGTCTTTCACTGCCGAAGACACATCCGCGCTTGGGCTTTGCAGAGCAGGCACGGTGTCCATGGTGATGCGGGGGTCGGTCCCATCATCGAGGGCAAGCGGCGCATGCAATGGAATCGTCGTGTCGATCGGGCGCAGGTAGTAGTCAATTGCCATTTCCTGCTGCTGTTTATCGAGCAGGTAATCGCGGAAGGTGGCTGCCGCCTCTTTTTGTTCGTCACTTACCCATTCCCCGTTAAGGATGCAGTACGGTTGTTCGCTCCAGAACGTGCCTTTGGACGGAAAGATAAAGACCAACGGAAAGCGCATGGTGGATGCGAATTCCTTGTTTGTCTTGAGTGTTTCCGCTTCGCTGGTGGTGACCGCATGCAGGTACTCAGGTCCGCGCTGGGCGAGGATCTGCATCAACGGGCGGCTTTGCAAACCATAGTGGTAGGTGTTCTGTTCCACGCCTGTGAATGCCTCAACGACCGCATCTGAATACACCTGATCTGCGGTGAGCCCTTCGGTGATCCCGAGCGTGGAATAGGTCAGGGCGGTCATGCTCAACAGACCGACATTGGAATAATCGGGATGTGTGTGGCCGAACTTGAATTGTCCCCACTCAGGATGTCCAAGCGTTTCCCATCCCTTTGGGTCTGCTGAAAGCGCGGCGATATCGTCCCAGCTGATGGGGGTATCGGGCCAGCCGAGCGCCTGTGCCATGGGTTTCCACATCGCAAAGCCGATCGGGGCCAGCACGGTCTGTGCACATTGATCTGGGATCAGCACCTGCCCGGTGCGGTCACGCCAGACCGTGTTCGCTTCATCCACCCATGATTGATCGCCCGGGCTCCATACCGTCGGCTGACTCTTTCCATTTAGGATATCTTTCTGCGATCCACCTGAAGTGACATGTTTCACTGTAACGAAGATCAGGTTGCCGTCCGCGGTTTTATGCTGTTCCGCGTTGAATTTTTCAACGACAGCGTTCATCCAATCTTCTTTCGTATTGGATGATGAGATCTCGATCGCAACCGACCCGGGCGGGGGAGCGGCCGTTGCATTCGTTGTGTCTGTCACTGCGGTTGCGCCTGCAGGCGGAACAGTATTGCTTTGCAACATCTGTTTGAGGGTGGGAATCATAAACGCGCCGAGAATGATACAGCCGAATAACAACACGGCAATAAGTACCACGATCGCGCTTCCTGAAACTTTTGGTTTTTCTGAGAAGTCCATGCTTCCTCCAAATTTATAAGTTGTTCACAACGATGCGAAACCCCAGGTACGGATAAAAGAAGCCGCGCGGATATCCGCGGCGGTAGGAGGTTCGCGAGCCAAAGAGGGTGTCGTTGAATGAACCTCCACGCGCCACTTGCAATGCTCCTGGCGGGGTAACCTCGTCTTTCAACGGTGTGTAAACCGATGATGTCCACTGCTGGACATTTCCGCACATATCCATCACGCCAAAGGAACTTGAATCGTGTGCCATGCTTGCGGCTTCCACGGTGGAACTGTGCTCACTTTCAAGGGTGTTTGCAAAAGTGGCACGAAAATCCTCGCCCCATGGGAAGGGACGTGAATCATCACCACGTGCGGCATATTCCCATTCCTCTTCGGTCGGCAGGCGGATTGCCTTTCCCTTCATTTCGCCCAACCAGGCACAATAGGCTTCCGTTTCAAAAAAAGTGACCCCCGTCACCGGGTGAAAGGATTTATTTACCTGCGCTTTCCATCCATCTGGTATTTCCCTGTTCTTGCGCCCCCAGCCTTCGCCGCGGCCGTTGAACCACTCCCAGCCTTCATCGCTCCACCATTTTTTTTCCTTGATCATACCGCTGTCAATGAATGGTTCATACTGACTCACAGTTACTGGAGTCTGGGCGATTTGAAAATCGGATACTTGCGTAAGTTTTGCTGGATACTCACGCGGATGGAACTTGCTTCCCATGCGGAACACTCCCGCTGGGATTCGTTTCAACATTCCAATGGAAGCCCTTGCCGCATAATCGGTAGACATCGCCAATCACCAATGACCAATCGCTGCTTTACTCAATCTCCACAGCCATGGCTACCGCTTCGCCGCCGCCGAGGCAGAGCGATGCGACTCCGCGTTTCAGGCCGCGATTTTTCAGGGCATAGATGAGAGTCGTCAACACACGGGCACCGCTGGCGCCGAGTGGGTGACCGATGGCAATTGCGCCGCCATTCACATTGACCTTATCCCAGTCCCAGCCCTGATCGGCGAGAGCGTAACCATCTGCAAGCACCTGTGCCGCAAAGGCTTCATTCACTTCGATGAGGTCAACGTCGCTGAGTTTCCAGTCAATTTTCTTGAGCAACTTTGGAATGGCATGAGCAGGGGCGGCAAACAAATATTTGGGTTCCAATGCCGCCTGCGCGTAGCCAGCAATTCGCGCGAGAGGTTTGAGGTTGTTTTTTTCTGCATAAGCACGTGACGAGATCACAACTGCCGCCGCGCCATCATTCATGGAAGAGGCGTTGCCTGCGGTCACTTTTCCATCGGCTTTGAAGGCAGGTTTGAGTTTTGCAAGTGTTTCCAGTGAAGTGTCCTTGCGGGGACCTTCGTCCTTGTCGAAGATCGTCACTTCCCCTTTTCGGCCAGGGATTTGCACAGGAACGATCTCGGCGCTGAACATGCCCTTTTCTTGAGCCTCAACAGCTTTCAGGTGAGAGCGAAGCGCAAATTCATCCATCGCGGCGCGAGTCACTTCGTATTCATCCGCAATGAATTCGGCAGCCATCCCCATTCCCCAATTTTCAAAAGGATCCCAAAGGCCGTCGTTGAGCAGGGCATCGGTGAGGGCCTGATTGCCAAATTTGAGTTCACCCGAACGTCCGCTGACAAGATACGGCGCACGACTCATCGACTCCATTCCGCCTGCCACGAACAGGTCTCCATCTCCAGCGCGGATGGCTTGCGCCGACATCATCGCCGCCTTGAGGCCTGATCCACAAACTTTATTAATAGCCGTGGCGCTGACAGTGGCTGGTACCCCCGCAAAAATAGCCGCCTGACGCGCAGGCGCCTGACCATTGCCGGCTTGGACGACATTGCCCATCAGGACTTCCTCGATGTTTTGCGGGTCAATACCTGCACGCTCCACTGCTGCCTGTACGGCAATGGCACCGAGTTTTGTTGCGGAAAAGCCGCTTAACCCACCCTGAAACTTGCCAACGGCGGTTCGTGCTGCACTTAGAATCACTGCGTCATTTTCTTTGCTCATGGGTTCTCCTGTTGGTACGCGGTCATTATTTTCTATTTTCTCATAACAATGATGAACTGTCATTCCCAACTTGTTTATGAAACTTATATTACAATTTCACCCATGAATGAACTTAACTCCCTCTATGACCTGCTCGGCGGCGAAGTGGGCGTCCGCGCTTTGGTTGAACGATTTTACGACATCATGGATTCTTCGCCCGAGGCGAAGGATATCCGTGCCTTGCACGCGGCGAGCTTGAAACAATCGCGCGAAAAACTTTTTCTCTTTCTTACAGGCTGGTCGGGCGGGCCGCCGCTTTACATTGAGAAATATGGTCATCCCCGTTTACGTCAACGCCATATGCCATTTTCCATCGGCGGCATTGAGCGTGACCAGTGGCTGTGGTGCATGAATCAAGCCGTTGAAGAGATGAATATCCTCCCTGCTGTGAAGGAACATCTCAGAACCCGTTTCGCCGAAGTGGCGGATTTTATGCGAAATAGAGAAGAAGGATAGGGTGTTGAGCTAAAAGGTCACGTAGACTCACTCACCACGGGTTAATAATCTCAATCCCCGTATTTTGAAAGTCTCCCTCATTTCGTGTGATAAGGGTTAAGTTGTGGGTTAAGGCTGTGGCGGCAATCAAGGAGTCCATGGAGGGAAGTGTTATGCCAGTGCCTTCAAGTCGTGCAGACAGGATTCCCCATTGAATTAAAACTTCTGTATCAAGAGGTAAGACTTTATCATCAAAACGAACAAGCAAATCTTCCTTGAGCCATGTTTGTAATTCTCGTTTTCGTTTTGATTCGGGAAGCTTTTCAATACCCTTGGCTATTTCTCCAATTGTGATTGCACTCAAGAATATATTGTCTGTCTCAATTGCGTCAACGAATTCTACAACATTTGGATTGGGTGTTTTGGCAATTAATTCCGAAATGACGCAAGTGTCAAGCAGATATTTCACAGCTCAAGTCCTTTTCGTGGAATGGATTTATCCCGGGCAAGGTTGATTCCAGCCAAGGGAGAGGCGCTGAAAAACTCGGAGATTTTCCCTTGAGATTTGCGCAATTTCTCATATTCAATATAAGAAATAACTACAACGGTTTTTTCGCCATGTTTGGTTATTAATTGTGGACCCTGTTGTAGGGCTCGAGCAATTACTTCACTGAGTTTGTTCTTGGCATCTTGAATTTGCCATACCGAATTCATAATCTCTCCTTTATGTCTAGTCTGTCTAGATTTTACGACAGGCAAGGTGTGCTGTCAATCTTCATACTTTTACTCCTCGATATTCTTCAATGCCTCGCGTCGACTTAATGGATGCAGTTCCTTTGTAGCAGCGACAAACTTTTTTACAGGAGACGGGTTGGTGTGTGCGTACTGGCGTAATGCCCAGCCAATGGCCTTGTTGATGAAGAATTCGTCCGAACCGAGGTTTTCCCTGACGATCTCGCACAGCAGGTCAAAATCTGTTTCTTTTTTATAACCTAGTTGGAAAAGCAGGGTCGTACGCCGCAGCCAAAAGTTTTCCGATTTTCGCCACTTTTTCAGGTATGTTTTGCGGATTTCTGGAAAGCGTTTGAACTGAGACCCCACTGCATGACTTGCAAGTGTATCCACTGTATCCCACCACGATTTTGTGACCAGCAGATATTCAATGGTCGTAATGAATTCAGGTTCAACCTTCTTTTCGAGTTTGCCTATCAACCCCGTAGCGGCATATTGAAATTCTCGCTGGGGTAGTGACCACAGGTCACGCACGATCACATCCAATTTTTCCAGCGGGGGGAGTCCGTGTTCGGCAACGAATCCCTTCATCAGCGCCGCACTTTGCGGCGTTTTGATTCCGAGATATTCGAATTGGTCTCGCATGTATTTTTGCATGGGCCCTGCCTGTGCAGGGTTGGCATTTTTCTCAAAAAGGGATTTCAAAGCAAGGGAGTATTTGTGCATTTTAGGGGTTTGTCTGGAAGGCATCCCGCACGCGTTTGTAGGTAGCCTCAAGCGTTTCGGGCAGTACCCGTGTTTCGCCCACAGATGACATAAAGTTTGTGTCGCCCACCCAGCGCGGCACAATATGAATGTGGACATGTCCCAGTACGCCCGCTCCCGCCGCTTCACCGATATTGATGCCCATATTGAACGATTGGGTCCGATATTCGTTGCGTAGAACCGTGGTACAGCGTGAGGCCAGTTCCATCATTTCGGCGCGGGTTTGCGCATCAAGTTCTTCCAGGTTGGATGTGTGTGAAAAGGGAATGACCATCAAATGTCCGCTGGTGTAGGGGAAGCGGTTGAGGATCACGTACGCGTTTTTTCCGCGGAAGGCGATGAGGTTTTCTTCGCTGTCCGCTTTGGCTTGTGCAATGCAAAAGACACAGCCGTTCTCTTTTGTGTGGTTTTCAATGTATGACATGCGCCAGGGTGACCAGAGATGATTCATGGGAGTATTAAGTTGAATTATAAAGGATGACAGATGAAAGAAGAAACCCGCTTTTTGATGTTTTTCTTTCCATCCTTCCATATTCATCCTTTTTAAGTTATCCTCGCCACTCATGCAACCGACCTTGTTTTCTTCCGTGCATCTCACGGTTTCCCAGCTCACCTTCCATATTCGAAAACAATTGGAGGATGATCCCACCCTGCAGGATGTTTGGGTGGATGGTGAAATTTCAAACCTTTCGAAACCTGCCTCGGGACATATCTATTTCACGCTGAAAGATAAGAATGCCTCACTTCGTTGTGTGATCTGGAAACTGGATGCAGGACGCTTACGAGTCAACTTGCAAGATGGCATGGCCGTGGAAGTTCACGGCAGGATCACGGTGTATGAACCGCAGGGACAGTATCAGCTCATTGTCAACCTTGTGCAGCCCAAGGGTGAAGGCAGGTTGTTTCAGGAATACATGCGGCTCAAAGCCATGCTCGAATCTGAAGGGTTGTTTGCCGCTGACCGCAAACGCTTGATCCCTGACAGGCCGCAAACCATAGGCATCGTTACCTCAGCAACAGGCGCCGCTTTGCGCGATATGCTCAACACACTGCGCCGACGCCAGCCACTGGCACGTGTGATTTTGGCTCCCTCGCCTGTGCAAGGCGTGGAGGCGCCGCCTGCCCTGGTCAATGCGCTGAATTCTCTCAATCGACAGAAGCCTGATGTCATTTTGCTTGCACGCGGTGGCGGTTCCATCGAAGATCTGTGGGCTTTCAATGATGAACAGGTTGTCCGCGCCGTCGCGGCTTCAAAAGCACCTGTGATCTGCGGGGTAGGTCATGAAACTGATTTCACTTTGTGCGATTTCGCCGCTGACCTTCGTGCCCCGACTCCGACCGCTGCTGCAGAACTTGCCACCCAAACAACGCTGGACGATCTCCATTTTCAACTTTCCACGATTTCCACCCGCCTCACCGACTTAACCTCGAACCTGCTTGCCGAACAAAAGGCAGGTCTCTCCGTTTTGGCAGGTCGTTTGAAATACACCTCTCCTGAGCGCCGTATCCAATCTGAATATCAACACCTCGATGAACTCTCCCGCCGTGCATGGTCTGCCATCGATCACCGCATCCAATTGCAGGCCTCTCTCGTAGATGGAATGTCAAAACGCTTGCAATCGTTGAACCCCATGGGAATCCTCGCGCGTGGATATGCTATCATCACGCGAAAAGTGGATGGCAGAGTGGTCGGCAAGGTGGCTGATGCCGATAGTGAAATGAAAGTGCGTGTCAGCGACGGAGAATTCGACGTAAATCGCAAGTCGTAGGATCAAACATTATTTTGGAGTGGTTTTCATGGCTAAATCAAAATCGTCAAAATCCATCGAAGAATTGTCATATGAAGAAGCGCTGGCCGAGCTTGAACAGATCGTTTCAACGCTCGAAGATGAGCAGAATCCGCTTGAAGATTCGATGAAGCTTTTTGAACGGGGGCAGGCTTTGGTCAGGCAGTGCGGCGCATTGCTTGAATCTGCCCAGTTGAAGGTGCAGAAACTGGCTGGCGAATCCTTGATCGAGTTCGAGGAAGAATCCGAATGAACCTGGCGGCGCTTTTGGATAACAAAGTGTTGATCGCTGTGCTGGCGGGTTGGTTGATCGCGCAGGCGCTGAAGATTCCCACCGAGTATTTTCGCTCTCGTCGTTGGATGTGGGCCATGTTTTTTGCGGCAGGCGGAATGCCATCTTCTCACTCGGCCTTGATGGTTTCAGGGACCATTGCGGTTGGTTTGTATCATGGGTTTGATAACCCGCTTTTTGGGCTGGCCGTGGCTGTGACGATGATCATCGCTCATGATGCGGCGGGGGTCCGCAGGCAGGCGGGCATGCACGCCGAACGCATTAACGTGTTGTTCGAAGAACTGCTCAAGGGGCACATGTGGGATGAAAATGAATTGAAGGAAGTCATCGGCCACACCCCGCTGGAAGTGGTCGGCGGAATTTTACTTGGCTTCTTTGTAGCCATCATGCAGTGGATCATCTGGCCGTAGATAAATCAAATCCCCGCTTGTTTGTTTACTTTTATCGAGCGTCCTTCTGCTTTTATGAAGGACGTTTTT
>DAOQID010000133.1:0-1367 GCA_035339375.1 Anaerolineales bacterium
GTGCGCATCAAACCTGACGATACAGCGGGTTCGGTTTCACAGGCATTATCCACACTGGGAGCAGACCTGCTCATCGAGACCCTGCCTGCCTACCTTGCAGGGAATCTCACCGCCACGCCGCAACCCGAGGATGGATTCACGTATGCGCCGATGTTGAAAAAGACCGACGGCCTGCTTGATTTCACCCAACCCGCCATTGACCTGGAACGCCGTGTGCGGGCGATGAATCCCTGGCCGGGCGCATGGTTTGAGTGGAATGGGAATCCGCTCAAGGTGTTGCGCGCATCCACTGTCAGCGGCGAAAAAGGCTTGGCAAGCGGCAGCAGGTTTACGGTCGAAGGAAGACCCGCTGTTCAAACTTCCGCTGGCGCCTTGGTTTTGGATGAAATTCAGCCTGCAGGAAAAAAGGCAATGCCGGGCAAATCCTTTCTGGCAGGCGCACGGGATTGGGTTGCAGGTGCGTAGCGTATCGAGACCCCACGGGTTATAATCTCAAATCATATCTTTTTGGAGAAGAAAATGTTCAATTCGAAAGTGTTTCTTGCCGAATTCATCGGCACATTCGCGCTGGTGTTTATCGGCATGGGTGCAGGCATTGTGAATGCAGGCCTGTTGGGTGTGGCTCTTGCACATGGATTTACGCTGGCGGTTTTCGCTTACGCCTACGGCCATATTTCTGGAACGCACGTGAACCCCGCTGTGACCTTTGCACTCGCACTGAAAAATGTTGTCACCTGGGGTCAGGCTGTGGTTTATTGGATTGCGCAGTTTGCGGGCGCGATCCTGGCTGCATTTGTGATGAAATTGTTCCTCGATTCTTTGGGCGGCCCCATTGATGCTGGCGCGACCACCGGTGCGCTCACCGATAAGGCTCCCATTTTGGCGATGGTGATGGAAGCGATCCTGACCTTCTTCCTCGTCAACACGATCTTGCACACTGCCGTTGGCGGCAAGGGCGGACGCTTTGCTGGTTGGGCGATCGGCACCACATTGGCTCTGGCCATTTTGGGCGGTGGACCTTTCACCGGCGCTTCACTCAACCCTGCCCGCACCCTGGGACCGGCTGTCTTTGCTTCCATTCCGAGCCTTACCAGCCCAAACACCTATCTGATCTATCTGTTTGGTCCGTTGATCGGTGCAACCCTGGCTGTGTTGGTTTATAACTTCTTCACCAGTTCCGATGAAATTGAAGAGGATGAAGAAGAAGTTGTGGAAGAAGTACCTGCGGTTGTTGAAGAAGAAGCTCCTGTGAAGAAATCCCGCTCCCGCAAGAGCGAAGAGTAAAATCCGCAAAACTGGGGGGATGGCGGGTAGTAAACGTCAGGCAGTAGACAGTTCCCGATAACACATCGGGAACTGTATTTTTT
>DAOQID010000133.1:1467-10619 GCA_035339375.1 Anaerolineales bacterium
TTTTTTCCGATTGATAAAAATCTATGCTAAAATCTACGGCCTTTGTAATTTCCCGGAGATTAAAGCATGCAAGATGATTTACTGGCTGCAAAGCCGCCCCAAAACACTTCAATGGACGATCCGATCGCTGCGCGGCGGACCTTTGCCATTATTTCCCATCCTGATGCGGGCAAGACCACCTTGACCGAAAAACTGCTTTTGTATGGCAATGCCATCGAACTGGCGGGCAATGTCCGTGCGCGCAAGAACCAACGTTCGACCACCTCTGATTGGATGGAGATGGAGCGCGAGCGCGGCATTTCGATCACTTCGACCATTTTGCAGTTTCCGTACCAAAGCAATATTGTCAACCTGCTGGATACCCCCGGACATCAGGATTTTTCTGAAGATACCTATCGCACCCTTTCGGCGGTGGACAGTGCTGTGATGGTGATCGATGCCGCCAAAGGCATCGAACCGCAAACGCTGAAATTGTTTGAAGTCTGCCGCAAGCGTGGGATTCCGATTTTTACCTTCATCAACAAAATGGATCGCCCGGCCCGTGATCCGCTTGAATTGCTGGATGAGATCAAAAAAGTGTTGGGCATGGAACCTGTGCCAATGAACTGGCCCATAGGCGACGGCCCCGAATTCCGCGGCGTGTATGACCGTGCCTCGAAAGGTGTGTATTTGTTCGAGCGCACCGAACGCAATGAACGCATGGCGCCTGAGATATTCGTTCCGCTGGATGAACTTGGAAAGAACAATATCCTGCCGCAGAAACGCTATGACGAACTGGTGGAAAGCGTCGCTTTGCTGGATGAAGTGGGTGTGGTTTTCGACCATGACCTTGTATTGCAGGAAAAGCAAACCCCGGTCTTCTTTGGCAGTGCGGTCACCAACTTTGGCGTGCGCCTCTTCCTCGATACCTTTGTGAAATACGCGCCTCAACCCCAGCCATACTTGAGCGATAGGGGAGCGGTTGTGCCGCAAGACCCTGGCTTTTCTGGTTTCATCTTCAAAATACAGGCGAATATGAACCCAAAGCACCGCGACAGTGTGGCCTTCCTGCGTATTTGCTCGGGTCGCTTTGAGCGCGGCATGGACCTGGTCCATGCGCAGAGCGGCAAGACCGTGCGGCTGGTTCGTCCGTATAAACTGTTTGCCAGCGAACGCGAGATCATTGACGAAGCCTACCCCGGAGATGTGCTTGGGATTCCCAACAACGGAGAATTTGCCATCGGCGATTCTCTCTGTACGGGGGAGCTGGTTCGGTTTGCCCCGATCCCTCGTTTTCAACCTGAGCATTTTGCACTGCTTCGCAACACAGACCTGGGCAAGCAGAAGCAGTTCCAAAAGGGACTCTTGCAATTGGAAAGCGAAGGGGCCGTGCAGGTGTTGTTTAATGTCAATGCCTTCAAGCGTGAGCCGATTCTGGCAGTGGTCGGTCAATTGCAGTTCGATGTGGTGCAGGCCCGTTTGAAAGCGGAATACAATGTGCCCACCGAGTTGGAACGTCTGCCGCATGTGATGATGCGCTGGATCAAAGGACCTGAAACGGCGATCCAAAATATCACCCAACGCAGCGAAGTCATCATTGCGCGCGATTCGCGGGAGGAATGGGCGGCGATTTTCAGCACCCCGTTTTTCCTGAAGTACTTCATCGAGAAGAATCCAGATTTGCGCTTTGTGGAAATTACAGAGAATTAAGTAAAACGGCGGGTTTCAACCGCCGTTTTGATTTAAAGATGAAAGTCTGTTGAAGTGTGGGGCAGGGAATGCCTGAAAACCCAGCCGCGAAGATTTTTTCTTTGCGGCTTGATGTCTTTATAGAGAAATTTGTGTTTCTGATACATGGTCATTTTTTCGTGGTTTTGTTTTACAATTAACGCCAAGGAAGGATGCCATGTCAAAATATGTTGCTGCCATAGATCAGGGTACCACCAGTACCCGCTTTATCATCTTCGATCACGGGGGGAATGTTATTGCTGTTGACCAGAAAGAGCATCGTCAAATTTACCCGAAACCAGGCTGGGTGGAGCACGATCCGCTTGAGGTTTGGGAACGCACACAGGAAGTCATGAAGGGCGCCTTGCAAAAGAGCGGAATTCAAGCCGCAGATATCGCCGCCATTGGAATCACCAATCAGCGTGAAACGGCAGTGGTGTGGGATAAATCCACGGGGAAGCCTGTGTACAATGCCATTGTCTGGCAGGATACTCGGACGGATGTCATTTGCAACGAACTCGCCAAGGTGGGCGGGCAGGACAGACTGCGTTCCAAGACGGGACTTCCGCTGGCAACCTATTTTTCTGGCCCCAAAATTAAATGGATTTTAGATCACGTGGAAGGTGCGCGCGCCAAAGCTGAAAAAGGCGAGTTGCTCTTCGGCAATATGGATACCTGGGTCATCTGGAATTTGACCGGGGTCCACGTCACCGATGTGACCAATGCCTCACGCACATTGTTGATGAATTTGAACACCCTCGATTGGGACGATGAACTTTTAAATCTGCTGGATGTGCCGCGCGCGATGCTGCCTGAGATAAAGTCATCTTCGGAAGTATATGGCCACGTTACTCAAAGCGGCTTGAGTGCCCTGCAAGGCATCCCTGTTGCAGGTGACTTGGGCGATCAGCAGGCCGCGCTTTTCGGGCAGACCTGCTTCAGTGCAGGGGAGGCGAAGAACACCTACGGCACAGGCTGTTTCATGTTGATGAACATGGGCGAGATTCCCGTCCCTTCGAAATCGGGGCTGTTGACCACGCTTGGGTACAAGATCGGGAATCAAAAAGCCGTGTATGCATTGGAAGGTTCGATCGCCATCACGGGGGCGTTGATCCAGTGGCTGAGAGATAACTTGGGGCTGATCCAGTCGTCGGCGGAGGTGGAATCGTTGGCTTCATCCGTCGAAGATAATGGCGGCATTTATTTTGTCCCTGCGTTTTCGGGGTTGTTCGCTCCGTACTGGAAGTCGGATGCGCGTGGGGCAATTGTCGGCATGACGCGTTACGTGACCAAGGGTCACATCGCGCGGGCGGCCCTCGAAGCGACCGCCTACCAGACCTGCGAAGTGCTCGACGCAATGGAAGCCGACTCGGGTGTGAAGTTGACCGCGTTGAAAGTGGATGGGGGCATGGTGTTCAACGAATTGCTGATGCAGTTCCAGTCGGATATTTTGAATGTGCCTGTGGTGCGCCCGAAGGTGGCAGAGACGACCGCCCTCGGCGCGGCTTATGCGGCTGGGCTCGCGGTGGGTTTTTGGAAGGATTACGACGAACTCCGCGCCAACTGGGGCAGGGACAAGGAATGGACTCCGCAGATGGACACAACCCTGCGTGGAAAATTATATGCAGGCTGGAAGAAAGCCGTAACACGCACGTTTGATTGGGTTGAGTAGCGGGTTGTGAGTGGGTTGCAAGTTGCAGGTTGAATGTTGCAAGTTTGAAACCTGAAACCTTCAACCTGTAACCTTCAACCTTTGAACATGAAACTGGATAATAAAAATGAACCGAAATGAAATTCTCGAACAACTGAAAGCAAACCCAAAGATCTCGGTGTTGATCGTAGGCGCAGGGATCAATGGCATTGGCACATTCCGTGAACTGGCTTTGAACGGTGTGGATGTTTTACTCGTAGATCGCGGCGATTTTTGCTCGGGTGCGAGTGCGGCTTCTTCGCACATGGCGCACGGGGGAATCCGTTATTTGGAGAACGGCGAGTTTCGTCTGGTGCGCGAGGCGGTGCAGGAGCGCAATCGCATGATCCAAAATGCGCCGCATATTGTGCAGCCGCTGCCGACGACGATTCCGATCTTTAAATATTTTTCAGGGTTGTTCAATGCGCCGCTGAAATTTTTGGGCTGGCTCGATAAACCCTCCGAGCGCGGATCGGTCATCATCAAACTTGGTTTGATCATGTACGATGCCTACACAGGCAAGACCCGTACCGTGCCGCGCCATCAATTTTTTTCACGTGCCGAAGCGCTGAAGAACTGGCCCCGCCTGAATTCTGAAATTGTGAATACCGCCAAATACTACGACGGTCTGATCTCCAACCCCGAACGGTTGGCGCTGGAAGTGATGCTTGATGGCGAAGCCGAGAACCCCAATGCGCGCGCGGTAAATTACGTCAGCATGGTGAAGGCTGAAAAAGATACCGTCATTTTGCGCGATGAATTGACCGACCAAACCTACGAGGTGCGCCCGGAACTGGTCATCAATGCGGCTGGCCCGTGGATCGATTTTGTCAACCACAGCATGGGTCTTTCCACCCGTTCCATTGGCGGCACAAAGGGCTCGCACATCGTCATTGACCATCCTGAATTGCGCGCCGCCATCGGCGAAAATGAATTTTTCTTTGAGAACAAAGATGGTCGCATCGTCTTGATCTTCCCCTTGCAAGACCGCGTGATGATCGGCACATCAGATATCAAGATCGATAATCCCGATGAGGCGCAATGCACCGATGAAGAAGTGGATTACTTCATCGGACTGGTGGCGCGCGTTTTCCCTGATATCAAAGTGAGCCGTGAACAGATCGTCTTCCGCTTTACGGGGGTGCGTCCGCTGGCAAGCAGCGGGGCGAAGACCACAGGTCAATACAGCCGCGATCATCATATCGAAGTGTTGAATGGCGATTGGACGAATCTCGGTTTCCCCATTTACTCTCTCGTTGGCGGCAAGTGGACATCCTTCCGCGCGTTTTCGGAGCAGGTGGCCGATAAGGCACTGGCGTTTTTGGGAATGCCGCGTCAGAAAGATACGCGCGATCTTGCCATTGGCGGCGGCCGCGGATTTGCAGTTGATCCTGATGGGCAGAAACGTCAGATCGAAGGCTTCGCAGCATGGACTGGCCTCGACAAGGAACGCCTGCAAACTTTGTACCTGCGTTACGGTTCGCGCACTGAAGCGGTTGCCAATTTTATGAAACGCGCCGCCGATGAGCCGTTGAAGTCTCTGCCTTCGTACACGCGGCGTGAGATCATGTTCCTTGCGCAGTATGAAAAGGTCGCCCGTCTCGATGACCTGCTTTTGCGCCGTACCATGTTGGCCATGCTCGGCCGCCTTACCAAGGAATCCGTGCTTGAAACCGCCGATGTTCTGGGCGAAGCACTCGGTTGGGGCAGTGACCAGAAAACTGCCGAGGTGCAGCGGACTCTCCGTTTGCTCCGAGACAGGCACGGGGTTGTCCTGAACGAGGCCAAGTCCTGAGCCAAGGGCGCATGGTAGAATCCTGTAATGTCTTCCAACACAACAGTTGATCTTGTCATCCCCGTCTTCAATGAAGAAGGCGTGATCGAACATACTCACAAGCGGATCTGCGCCGTGGTGGATTCGCTTGCTTATGATTTCAAAATTATCTATGTGGATGACGGTTCACGCGACGGGACAGTTGCTTCGCTCCGAAAGATAGCAGATTCAGACCAGAGAGTGATCCTGCTCCAACTCAGCCGCAACTTTGGGCATCAAGCCGCGCTGACGGCTGGTATGGACGCCTCGCAAAGTGAGATCGCGATCACGCTCGATGGCGATGGGCAGCACCCGCCAGAGATGATCCCGCAAATGTTGAATTTGATTTCGCAGGGGTATGACATTGTGCAAACCCAGCGCATGGACGAAGCCCAACCCGCCTCGTTCAAAAAATGGACCTCGGGCCTGTTCTATCGCCTGATCAACGTCATCAGCGGGACGCAGGTTTTGCCCGGGGCCGCAGACTTCCGCGCACTCACACGCCCCGCGCTCAATGCGCTCAAGGCCATGCCTGAATACCATCGTTTTTTGCGCGGCATGGTTTCGTGGATCGGGTTTTCGATGGTCATCCTTCCGTATCAACCCGATGAACGCATTGGCGGTGTTTCGAAATACTCGCTCAGTAAAATGATCCGCCTTGCGATGGATGCGGTCTTTTCATTTTCACTTGTGCCCTTGTACGTGGGTTTGAGCCTTGGCGGAATTTTGCTCTGCCTGGCCATGGTGGAAATGGTGTACGTCCTCTCGTTTTGGGTCACAGGGCAGACTTCGAATCTTGCACCGGGTTGGAGTTCGTTGATGTTCGTGATCCTGATCGTCGGCGGCATGTTGATGGCCTTGTTGGGTTTCATTGGCGTATATGTCGGTTATATTTTTCAGGAAGTCAAACGCAGACCTGTGTATCTCGTGAAAGGGGAGATGAAACGATGAGCGAATCCCGTCCACAGCCTTTTCAGATTACCCTGCTCCGTCACGGTGAATCGACCGGTAATGCCGAATCCCGTTGGCAGGGTCAGGCTGATTTTCCTCTCAACGATACTGGCCGCGCACAGGCGCGTGCGCTTGCTGAACGCTGGAAATCTGAAAACATGAAGTTCGATTTTGTGATCTCCAGTCCGCTGGGACGGGCAAAAGAAACAGCAGAGATCGTTGCTTCATGCCTGGATTTGAAAGTGGAGTTTGACCCGCTCTGGTTGGAGCGTGACAATGGCGAGTTTGCAGGCCTCACCGCGCATGAAGTTCGGCAGAATTTTCAGCACCCTGCTTTTTCCACGCCCTACGATCCCGTTGGTGTGGATGGGGAAGGGGATTGGGAGTTGTTCCTGCGTGCGGGTCAGGCATTGCATAGCCTGCTCAAGCGTGAGCCCGCGCGATATTTGATCGTTTCGCATGGCGGTTTGTTGAATCAAATCATGCATGCCGTGGTCGGGCTGGCTCCGCAGGCCAATAATGCGGGCACCCGTTTCCGCTTTGAGAACACCGCCTTTGCCCAGTTGACCTATTATCCGCACCAGCATCGCTGGGCGATCGATAAATTGAATGACCATGCGCATTGGAGGGATGCGGAGTAGACAGGTAAACAGGTTTTATTCATCCTTCATCTTTCATCCTTTTCTTTCCCCGAGGTTCCTTTGCAATCATCCATTTCCAATGTAAAAGCAACAGATCAATTGAAAGTCCTTGTCTTCGGCGCAGGCGCGATCGGGACATATTATGGCGGGTCGCTTGCGCTGGCCGGTCATCATGTCGTTTTCGTCGAACAGCCCAAAATGGTGGAGCAGTTGCGCGAGCGCGGACTGAGGCTTGACCTGACGATCGATGAAAGACGGAAGACAAAAGACGCCTTTGTTGTTGAGCCGCGTTCCTTTGTGATCGAACCCTCTTTGGAAGAGGCGCTGAAATTCGGTCCCTTTGACGTGGCGCTTTTTGCGTTGAAGTCCTTCGATACGGTGTCTGCCTTGGAAGGGATGAAGCCCTTTGCCGAAAAACTTCCGCCCATTCTCTGCCTTTCAAATGGCGTGGAAAATGAACAGGCGATTGCGCGCACACTTGGCGCAGACAAGGTCATTTACGGTACCGTCACAACTGCCATTGGCAGGCGTGGAGCAGGGGATATTGTCCTCGAAAAACTACGCGGCACAGGCATTGCGGCGGGGCATGTCCTTTCGGAAAAGCTCGTTGCTGCATTTCAGAATGCCTATCTCAATTGCCGTTTGTATCCCGAACCACATGGAATGAAATGGTCAAAAATGTTGACCAATCTCATTGCGAATCCAACTTCTGCGATCTTGAATATGACAGCGGCGCAAGTCTTTGCCAATCGAAAATTATACAAACTAGAGATCGCCATGCTCAAGGAATGCCTTGACGTGATGAAGGCGCAAAATCTCGAGGTCGTGGATCTGCCCGGTACACCTGTCAAGTTGCTGGCGTTGGCTGCGCATCTGCCGCTCTGGCTGTCCAAACCGTTCCTTTCCCGTGCCGCAGGCAGTGGACGCGGCGGCAAAATGCCCTCCTTTCACATTGACCTGTACGCAGGCCGCGGCCAAAGCGAGATCGAATATCTGCATGGTGCAGTTGTCCGCGAAGGAAAGAAACATGGCGTGCCCACCCCCGTCAATGAAGTCTTGACTACAACCCTGCTGGCATTGACCAACAAGGAAATTCCGCTGGAAGAGTTTGCAGGTCAGCCAGAGAAACTATTGGCCAACGTTTTAACGTTAAAACGTTAAAACGTTTCGACGTTAAAACCCATGATTCACCTCACTTCTCCCAATCCCAATGTTGAACTCCATCTCTCCGATGGACGCATCTTGTCAGGTCCACGCGGCACACAGGTGGGGGAGTTCCTTCGTGCGGTCAAAGACGATTTTAGCGCTCCCATTGTTGCCGCGATCCTCAACAACGAAATTCACGAATTGACCTATCCCATCGAACGTGAATCAGATTGCGCCCCCGTCACCATGGACCGCGCCGATGGCGCGCGCATCTATCGTCGTTCGCTGATTTTCCTGCTTGAAATTGCATTCGCTGAACTTTTCCCAAAAGGCAAACTTACCATTGACCATTCCGTTTCATCGGGTGGGTTTTATTGTCAGGTCACCGAGCGTGAGGCGTTGACGCAAAAAGAACTTGATGCGCTCAAAACTCACATGGAAAAGATCGTGGCTGAAGACCAGGCCTTTGAACGCAAACAAATTCCGATTCAGGAAGCCATTCAATATTTTGAAAAGCTCGGCTACTCAGACAAAGTCCGCTTGTTTTCGCATCGCCAAAAAGATTACCTCACCCTTTACAGCCTCAACGGCCGCATGGATTACCTTCACGGCTACATGGTTCCCTCCACGGGGTATCTGCGCTGGTTCGATCTCAATTGCATCGATGGTGGTTTTACACTTCAATTTCCGCGCCGCCATGCGCCCACACACCTTGAGCCGATGGGCGACTATCCAAAACTGCTTAACACCTTTCGTCAATACGGTGATTGGCTGACGCGCCTCGCCATTGACAATGTCGGCGCACTCAACGATGCCATTGTGGCAGGACGCGCCGATGAACTCATCATGGTTTCAGAAGCGCTTCACGAGCAGCATGTCGCTGATATCGCCCAGCAGATCGCTCAAAAAAATTCGCGCATTATTTTGATCGCGGGCCCATCCTCTTCAGGAAAAACGACCACTTCGCGCCGCCTTGCGATCCAATTGCTTGCGCGCGGCATTTCACCGTATCCGCTTGAGTTGGATAACTATTTTATTGACCGCTCGAAAACTCCGCTCGATGAAGAAGGCAAACCCGATTTCGAAGCGCTTGAAGCGCTTGATCTAAACCGCCTCGCGCAGGATATCGAGAAACTGCTGCGGGGAGAAAAAGTTCAATTGCCGAGATACAACTTCAAGTCGGGGTTGAGCGAGATGGGGGATG
>DAOQID010000134.1:0-10542 GCA_035339375.1 Anaerolineales bacterium
GCCCGCCAGCATATTCGCGCCGCCCGGTCCCGGGCTGCCGATGACCACGCTCGGCTTGCCGTTCGTGCGCGTGTATCCCTCCGCCAAATGGACAGCGCCTTCTTCATGCCTGCAATTGATGTGCCGAATGCCATACTTCGGCGCATGGACCGTGAACGGAATATGCGCCCCGTCAATGATGCCGAACATCATTTCGATGCCCTCTGCCTGCAAACACTTTGCGAGTAATTCACCAACTGTTATTTCAGTCATAAGTTCCTCCTCAAGTTTTTTCAACCACAAAGGGTCACAAAGGTACACAAAGGTCTTTTGAGGGTTTCCTTTGTGACCCTTTGTCTCCTTTGTGGTAAATGCATTTACAAAATCTTCTGCTCTCTCAACCAAACTTCCGTCCTGCGCATCCCCTCCTCCAAATCCACTTGCGGATACCAGCCCAAAACGTCATGCGCTTTTTGGTTGGATACCGTGCTCTTCTTCGAGAGCATTTCCATCGCGCCGCGCCCCAACTCGGTGGGCTTGCCAAGCAGTTTGAAGATCATGCGCCCCGTTTCCGCGATCGCCACCGCCGTGGAGGTGCTCATTGTGCGCGGTTTTCCTTTGCCCAACATGCGGTAGTAATAGCCAAAGAAAGTCTCGCAAGTGGTCGCCACTTCCCCGCCGAGGATGAAGATCTGCCCGATGGCTTCCTCTTTTTCCGCTGCGAGCACAATGCCATTCACAAGGTCATCAATGAAGATCGCGCGGAAAATTCCCTGCCCGTTGGCAGGCAGAAGGAACAATCCCTTTTGGATCATCTGCACGGGGATCAAAGTCCACGGGCGGGAGTTGGGACCATACACATCGGCGGGACGAATCACAGTACATGGAATTTCACCTTTGGCATGAGCCGCAAGGACAACATGCTCGCTGGCGATTTTTGTATCCACATACGGGTTGCCCGTCGGCATCACAGGCGCGGATTCGTCAGCGGCATGGTCGCCTTCATTGAATCGCATCGCAGCCAATGATGAGACATGCACAAAACGTTTCACCCCCGCCTGCCTCGCCGCATCCAGCACACAGCGCGTGCCAAGCACATTCACCCGCCATGCTTCTGCCCTGGTCACATTGTTGGTCACGATGGCGGCGGTGTGAATGACCAGGTCACAGCCTTGCATTGCATTCCGCCATTCTTCAGGGCGGGAGACATCCCCTGCAACGACATTCAACCCCGCGTCAGCACGGACGTCGAGTCCGCAGGTCTGCGCGCCGAGAGTGCGGTAATGCGCGGCAATGGCACGCCCCACAAAGCCCAACGCACCTGTGATGAAAACTTTTTGATAGCGGGTTTGATTCATTTTCCGAGTCTCTGCTTGCGGATGTTTTCAAAGCGCTTCATGCCGCGACGTTTCATCGGCTCATACAACCAGAACATCATCGCCGGGTTGGCATGATTCAACTTCGTCAGCCAGCCGCGCCAGCGTGGCAGGTTGATCTCCAGCGGTTTCTCGCGCATGGCTTTCCAAAAGGCTTTTTCAATATCGTGAACCGTGAGCGTGACGCCCGTGTAGGTCAGCGCCACTTCCTCTTTTGCGCTTTCGAGATGTCTCTGCATGATGGGCGTATCGACCAGATCAGGCGCGATCACAGTGACGAAAATGCCCTTCGTCCGCCACTCAATTGCGGCGGCGATCGAGGCGTTTCTTAATCCTGCTTTGGCAGCTGAATACAATCCATTCCCCGGTGTGGGAGAAAGCCCCGCCAACGATCCGACATTGATGATATGACCCGCACCCTGTTTCATCATCTGCTCGCCCACCAACCGCATGCCAATGAGCGGACCTTTCAAGTTGATGTCGAGCACGAGGTCAATGTTTTCGATGGGTTGTGAAAGGAAAAAGGATTGGCGGCTGATGCCCGCAATGTTGAAGAGATAATCAATCCGCCCGAAGCGTTGCAGCGCATCATCCAGCACACGCTGCCATTGCTCCTTCGAGCGGATATCCAACGCATGCAAGCGCAGGGACGCGCTTTCGGAAAACGATCCGCGCAATCCCTGCTCATTCACATCCGCCAGCACAAGTTGGTAGCCGCCCTGTTTCAGCAGGACGTCTGCCCAATGTTTGCCGATGCCGCTCGCGGCGCCGGTGATGATCGCAGTTTTAGAGGTCATTTATTTTGAAGCGGTCGTATCTTCCACCGTCATTTGCCCAACCGTCTCCAAAGCCTTCTTCTCATTCACCATCAACATGAGCGCCCAACCTGCGATCAAAAATGCCGCAATGGAGAGGATGGCCAAGCGATGACCGGATTGCTCCGCAAGGGCAAGATCCTGCCCTTGAGCCTGATACCACAACGTCAATTCCGCAGCCAACCACCCGAAAACTGCCGGGCCAATAAAGGAAGACGTCCGCCCCGTGAGCGCGAAAAAACCGAAAAATTCAGCGCTCTTTCCAGGCGGACTAAACGTAGCCACCATTGCACGGCTGACCGATTGCACACCCGCCATCGCGACCCCCACAAATCCACCGATGATAAAGAAGTGGGTCTGGTTCTGTGCAAAGTACAAGGCGGCAATGCAGGCCACCATCAACATGATCGAGATCGAAAGTGAAGGCTTGCCGCCGAAACGGTCCTGTAAATTTCCAAAGAGCAGCGCACCCAGTACATTGGTCGCTTGCACAAGGATGAAAAAAATGATCAACCCGGTCTGCTCCAGACCAAAAAGCACCGCACCAAGAATGGCCGCAAAATCGAGCGCAATGATCACGCCTTCGTTGTAAACGAGGTACGCAAGCATGAATTTGAGGAATTCGTTGAATCCGCGCGCAGCCTTGATGGTTTCACCCAATTGCTTGAAAGCCACACTGAAATAATTTTCACCGGGCGGCAATTGCTGGGGCTTGGCACGCTCGGTCAGGCGCAGAAAAATAGGGGCAGCCGCCGCTGCAAAAAAGACCGCTGTGGCGATCAGAGAACCACGCACGACCAACAGGTCGCTCTTGGTCATTAATATGGGAGGAAGAATCAAAAGCAGAATGGCAATGCCACCTGCCGAGCCAATGGCCCAACCAGTTCCTGCCACACGTCCCATCTCTCCGGGAGAAGCGATCTCGGGCAGAAGCGCATCATAAAAGACCTGCGCTGCACGATATCCGATCTCTGCCAGCAAAAAGCATACGATCGCCAGCATCACCGTGCCTTTTTGAGTAAAGAAAAGCATGGCCGTAAAAACCACTGAAAGAGCCGTGAAGAAGAACAGAAAACGTTTCTTTGCGCCCGAATAATCGGCAATGGCCCCCATGATCGGCGCAGCGATGGCGACAATGATCATCGCAATCGAAATGGTCAACCCCCAGATCCGCGATCCCTCGGCCCCGCCCACCACCTGCTTTTGAAAATAAGCAGAGTAGACCGCAAGCAACACCACCGAAGCATATGCGGAATTCCCAAAATCGTACAGGTACCATGCCACACGTTCACGACGTGTGGATACAGAATTTGGTGCGACATTTGCCATCGTCCCGTCCTCCTCACTGATATGGAATTTGCGCAAGTATATCACCACGAAAAGAACCGCCGTGGGGTTGGGTAAAAAAATCTTCAAATATTGAATATATTCATCAAATGGGAGTATGATTGCGACATCCAAAGCACCATAGGAGGAAATCAAATGGAAAACCCAACTTCTGACGAAAAAATCCTGGCAGCGTTATCTCATGCAGCGGTTATTTTCCCGATGCTCGGCCCTGTTGTGCCTGCCGGTATTTGGGCATTTCAACGTCAAAAATCGAAGTATGTCCGCTTTCATGCCATGCAGGCCATGGGCTATCAAACCTACGGCCTGTGGTTGTGGTTTGTGGGAATGTTCCTGTCAATTTTTTTACTCATGATAGCGGTCATCCCGCTTGAAATTGCACTGTCGGATAACCCCGACACGCTTGCAATGAGTCCGTTAATAATTCAGCCTGTCTTTTTTCTGATCATTCTCGGATCGTGGGGACTCTTTTTCCTTGGTGGGGCCATTGGCGCAGTTTTTTGCTTGCTCAACCGTGAGTTTCGTTACCCCATCATCGGTAACTGGCTAAAGCAGAAGTTATTCCACGACCAGGTCACCGATGCCGAATTTGAAAAATGGGAAGAGAACTGGATCAGCGGCGTCTGCCATGCAACCGTGATCTTGAGGTTCTGGGGCATCATCACCCCGTTCATGCTTTGGATACTGGAACGAGAACACTCGGTCAAAATCCGTTTTCAGGCATTGCAGGCAGCTTTATATCAGCTTCTATATGTGGTGGCAGCCATTGCATCCACTGCAATAGGCGTTGTGTTCTATGTAGTATTCATCATCGTGATGGCGATTGGCCTAAACGGCACCAGCCCGGCGGCGAACGATGAAATCCCCGCCTGGCTTGGGGCGGTCTTGATCGGCGTCATGGTTATCCTCATTCTGTACGCAATAGCCACCTTTATCATTATGCCTGTCTATTATCTAATGGCATTGATCGGGAGCTTCAGAGTTGCCAGCGGACACGAGTTTTATTACCCCATCCTTGGCGATATCATAGCCAAGAGAATGAAACCCATGCAGGTTGAAGTTGAGCCCCAGCCATGAACGACGCCAGGACATCCACAGTTTCATCCGATGAAAAACTGATGGGCGCAGCGGCCCACTTTTTCGGGCCGCTGGCTGCATTGATCATCTGGGGCACTCAAAAAGACAAGTCTCCCTTTATTAAATTTCACACTCTGCAGGCTCTGGCATTTGACCTTGTCACCATCACAAGCCTGGGGATTTTCTTCTTTTGTGCATTTGGAGTCGTATTCGTGGGAATGTTCGGCAGCATATTTTCCATGACATACACTTCCTCACCCGAAAGCGAATTTCGTTTCCTGCTCCCTGCTGTTCTGTTTCCAGTCATGATCACCACTTGCATCACCCCCATCTCTCTCCTTATCACTGCAGTGCGGCTGGCCGCATCCTTCTCCATCCTGAGCGGAAGAGATTTTCGCTACCCACTGATCGGAAAATGGCTTGAAAACTTCTTAAAAAACGACATCAATTCATCCCCCTGATAATGAAATAAAACAGCCCCGAAGGCAAAAGCTTCGGGGCTGTTTGTAAAATACTCTTATCTGGAAGATCTCAAAACCGTCTCAGCCGACTCAATGTGAGAATAGATCGGGATGATCGCAGGAATGCCCGTAATCTCAAGCACTGACAGCACATCGGGGGTTGGGTTCAACAATACCATTTTCCCGCCGCGAGTTGCCACAGACTTGGCATTCAACGTAAGCAGACGTATCCCAATGGAAGACATAAAATCCACTTCAGACAGATCCACGATCACACGCGGCTGCTCCCCTGCACAATAACCTGCAAACCGGGTTTCGATCTGCCCAACCCCAGAAATATCAAGGCTGCCAATTAAGTGGACCAACCCCATCGAATCTTTCAAATCACGATAGTGAATTTCCATGTTTTCTCCTGTGGACCGTGGTTCAAGCAATTATATTAAGGTCAACAGGATTTTTTGTTAACAACAGGTTATGGTTTCAAAGAATCTGCACCATAAATGAACAAGCTGTTATTTTTTACCGAGGCGCTTATCGATCATCTGCTCCGCCACAGCACGGATCTGGCCAAACTTACCCAACAACTGGCCATAAGGCCCGGATTGGAAAGCCTTCAAAGAATCTTCAGTCACAAACAAACCAGAAGTGGTTAGAAAATAGAATTTCACACGGCTCACACTGGCTGTCGAATTTTCCTTCGCAGGCTGGGCCCTGGCCAAGAAGATCTGTCCCATCGTCACAATGGATTTCGAGGTCGCAGCCACCTGCGGGTTGTTTCCCAACCCGATCACTCCCCCGCCCGGAGATGGAAAGAAGGTTGCATCACCATTTGCAAAAACGGCAGTTGTAAAAACAAAAGCCGAATTTGAATTCATGTCCTTAACCCCCACATCCAGGATCACCCCAAACACCTTGTTGGGCTCCTTAATGTTCAACTCGATCTGGCCCGGCGTAACCAAAAAAATCATGCCACGCCAATTCTTATACCCCTCAGACATGACCATCTGCGGTTCAGATTGTTGATTGCCAAATAAATTCTTGAACATACGCCTCTCTCCTTTGGAAATTCGCGGCTATGCCAGCATCCCAGCCGTCGCCGTTTTAAGGTCATAATAGATCGGCAGCATCATCGAGACCCCCACAAGTTCAAGCACATCCAACACATTGCGCTGCGGGTTGAGCAATCCCAATTTTCCACCGCGCGCCATCACCGACCTTGCCGTATTCACCAGCATCGGAATCCCAATGGATGAAATATAGTTCACCTTCGAAAGGTCCACCAAAATCCGCGGTTTCTCCCCTGCGCAGCTTTTGATAAACTCGATCTCGATCGCATAGGTCCCATTACTGTCCAACTTCCCAACAAGCTTGATCAAACGGATGCCATTTTCCAAGTCACTGCTTTGTAGCTTCATATAAAACCTGCCTTATGATTGATATAAATAATTTCGACAAAATGACCGCTTCGCGCTTAACCGAAAATTGATCCCAATCTTTGAAACACCCAACCCGAAAACACTTCGCTTCGAGTCCGCTTCCATACCTTATTGGAGTTCTTTGATTTTATCCAAATCCCACAACTTCACATTATCAATTGCAGCCCGTGCCACATGCCCCGGCGCAGCAATGACATGGAACGAAACAGCCCACGGAAACGAGCCCACCACTGCCTCCGACCTGCAATCATTGAGGTAAGCAAATGGCACATCGTTGAGATACGCTGCACATTCCCGTCCCAGCATGATGATCGTGATATTGATCAACTCCGGTGGAAAATAATCGAACGCACCAGAAACCTCTTGCAATGGACCGTAAAAACTCCAGCTCTTATTCTTCCATAGATCCAGGTTCACACTTTGGTCTTTCGACTGGTTGAACTGAAAACGCACAAAATCATCGGGTTGGGTCTCTTTAAATTGAAAATCGAAACTCAGCACGAAATTTTCATGCAGCAAGTACGGATTATATACCATCAAATCCCTGTCGCTTTTTCCCTTGGGTGAATTCAAAAACAGGGTCTCATACTTTAAGTCTGAATAAAACGGCCCGCTGGTACTGCCAGGGATTCTGTAAAACCAGCCTCGGTTCAAAACCGAAAGGTCATCAATAAAGTTGGGCATCTCATCTTCTGTGGGGCAGTTATCCAGCCACTGAGAGTTGTAAATGCAGACCAATTTGAAATCATCTTGAAAATCGGGCTTCCGATTGACCAGCTTCGCAAGAATCGGATCGGAAAAATCAGCCACCCATTCAGGAGAAGTCGATGCCTGATTAACTGCGGGCAGGCTGGAGGGAGTCGGAAACGGGGTATGCCCCGTAAACGGGATGGGAGTGGGCTCATCCAAAGGTGGGATGAATTCTGTGGCCACAGGCAAAACAGTGGCAGTAGCTTCCCCGCCAACACAGGCAGTGACAAACAGGGCAAGGCTCAAAAAATATAAAGTTAATGTCGAAAATCGCGGGCTTTTCATGGGATATGGTTTTCATTATAGTATCCCATGCTGATTTTTGGGAAACCGTTGTATCAGGAGATTATAATAAAAAAGACTTTATTACAGGAGATTCCATGCACACCCCCACCTCAGCCACGCATCAATTTAAATATCAACCCGAAAAAAATCGCCGCGGAATCATGTATCAATATACCAAATCCAACGTGGATGGGTCTGCCCCTGCGCGGGTTTATATCCGTATGGCAGATGAATATGTCATCGATGTCTGGAAATTCGAGTCGCATAATTTTGATGCCGCCCATGTACAGGCGCGCATGAATTGGGATTTCTTCTCCGCCGAACAGCTTGATTCATGGGTGGTCACCTCAGATGGCGCCAGCAGGCCGCAGGCCCGCATGAACGTCTCTTTTGAAGAAGCGGTAGTTACAGTGCAGATACAGCATATGGAAGGCAAAACTGAAATCGGGCATTTCCCATTCCATATTTACAACTTCGATTTCATCAGCTTAAACATGAGCCTGCCTCACTGGGTGAACCCCGAGAGCGAATTAAGTATCGGTGTGGTTCAGCCAAACTTCAACCCTGAGATCAGGTCTCTTTTAAACTATGAAGGCATCGCCACGTTGAAGTTTATCGGCAATGAAAAACGGAATGGCACTCCCTGCCGTAAATATTCCCTTGAAGGTCAGTGGCTGAATGGGCAGGCTGGCCAGCTTTGGGTGAGTCAGACCGAGGGTCATATTGAAGATATGGAAATTCCAATTCCCGATAATCCCGATTGGGACGATTTCAAATTCAACCTTGTCTCCACTCAAAGCATGGATGATGCTCAGTGGGAGCAATTCATTTCAACCGAAATCAAAAAACTGACCCCTGTGGATGGCGAATAAAAACATGGCCATTAAATCAAAAAGTCGAGACTACGGTCCCGACTTTTTGATTTCAACAAAATTTAGACGGACTGGCCGCCACCGGCAGAGGGGGCTTCCTTGGGTTTACGCGGGGCGCGGGCTTTCGCATCAGATTGTTTGGGCTGCAGGAAAAGCAGGTAACCATACACCAGCGAGAATACGCCGAAGATGACCAGCAACACCCAGCCGTTCGAGCGGAAAATACCAGCAGAGGTCATGCCGATAATGCTCAGAGCAAAACCGCCCACCGAACCGCCCAACAAGGCAAACCCTGCACCTTTCTGAACCTTGGCGGCAACATCTTTCAGGAACCAGAGCAACACACCCGAAACCAACAGGGTGCCGCCGAAAAACCTGACCATGAGCTGGGTGGAAACATAGGTTTCGGCACCAAGCTGTACAAGGACAAACTCAGGCATGAGCAGCAACACAGCGCCCAACAGAGCAGAGGCAATCGCATTAATGATAAACATCAAACGGTAGTTCATTTTTTCTCTCCTTCATAGTGGTGTTGATAAAATAAATATACAGCATCACCAAATGGGCAGGCAAGAAATATCCCCCGCCCAACCTTACATTTGCTTTGCATGGCCCATACCTCCATATCCCACATTTTTCCTATTTGCGATTTTTACTAGCCACACAAGGAGCCGCAATGACCAACTTCACAATTCGAAAAGGGAAACAAACCGATCAATTCGCAGTTTTTTGCGTATTTCGCCTGTCTTTGTATGACCTGCTTCAAAAAATGAAAGTAGTGACAAGCATCCCCACTCTGGCGGAAATCGAAAATTTATATGAATACTATCGAAGTTTCCTGGCTCACATTTACGATACTTGTGACCAGTTTTGGGTGGCCGAAGCGGATGGACAAGTCGTCGGGTATGCGCGATCCATTGTTCGGGATGGCGTCCGCCAATTGACGGAATTTTTTGTCATGCCCGATCATCAGGGACTGGGAGCTGGCAGCCAGTTATTGGCAAAAGCCTTCCCGAAAGAGGGTACACAAAACCGTGTCATCTGCGCCAGCCCCGATACCCGCGCCCTGATCCGCTACCTGAAAACGGGAGTGCGCTCACGGACCACCATTTATGAATGGAGCCGTATCCCTGAAGCGGTTCCGTTTGAAACCGATCTGGTCATCAAGCCCATTGAAAACACACCTACCGACATCGCCATCCTCAATGAGATTGACCACACCATCCTCGGTTACACCCGCGAAACCGACCATCACTGGCTCATCCAAAACAAGCGTGGACATTTCTACCTGCGACAAAATCAAGTGGTTGGGTACAGTTATTTCGCAAATCGGGCAGGTCCCATCGCCATGCTGAACAATGCAGATTTTTCCGCCGCTCTGGCACATATTGAAACTGAAATGACCGCAACCGTGGACGAGGTATATAACGAGATCATCCTTTGCGTACCCATGAGCAACCCCGCCGCCGTGGATTATGTCATCAGGCGCGGCTATCACACGAATGCTTTTTTTGAACACTTCCTTACCGACAAGCCATTGGGTCATTATGAAAACTATATTTTTATAGACCCGATCCTGACCACATGATTTTTTGAATTTCAAGCGCGAATCTGCTTTGGAAAGATAACTTTGTGCTATAATCCGCGCACGATGGTCAACCACATCCAATTTTCCAATAACAATAATAATGACAATGACGATCCCCGAATCGTAGGGCGAAGCGTTGCTGGTTGACAAATAACAAAAGTCGAAACCAAATCGCCCGACGCAAATGCGAAGGGCGATTTATTTTATATACACCATTAAGACACAGGTCTAATGGAAATATTTCGGAGGCGCACTATGTACAGATCTAATTTATGTGGAGAATTACGAGCCAGTCATGCGGGTCAGACCGTGACTTTGTCCGGCTGGGTGAATCGACGCCGTGACCATGGCGGGGTGGCATTTTTTGACCTGCGTGACCGTGCAGGCATCGTTCAGGTCACCATCAACCCAGACCTTCCAAAGGAAGTGCTCGATCAGGTTGCCAGCGTTCGCAACGAGTGGGTCTTGCAGATCGAAGGCGTGGTGCAAAAACGCCCCGAAGGGATGGCGAATCCCAAAATGGAAACGGGCGAGATCGAGGTCATTGCCAAGAATG
>DAOQID010000135.1:0-10370 GCA_035339375.1 Anaerolineales bacterium
CCCAATTCCTGTCCGCTGATCTCCTCGGCCACAGCGACAAAATCTTCGGTGGTGGCGTTGCTGTTCTTGTAGCGCTCGTGATAGGTTCTCAGAATTTCGAAGAAGGCTTCATCGCCCACTTCAAGGCGTAGGGCATGCAATGTGAGTCCGCCCCACTCGTAAACACTGGCATTGAACAGGTCATCTGCTGGAGGATCGCCCGGCGCGCCGCCCACATCGCCATACAATTCCATGTCTGAATAAAGATCGCTGACATACTCATCCCGCGCCTCGGGGCCATCGGCGTGTTCCACCCATAAGACTTCGGCGTAGGTGGCAAACCCTTCGTTGAGCCAGATATCGCGCCAATCAGCCACACTGACACTGTCGCCGAACCACTGGTGCGCCAGTTCATGTGCCACAGTTAATTCTGTGCCTTCCACATCTTCGAGGTCGATCATATCAATGCCATAAATGGACATGGTCTGGTTTTCGAGCGCCGTCCCAAATTCAACATCCATAACAAGGGAGCCATATACCTCAAAGGGATACGGGCCAAATAATTCGCTGAAATAATCGATCATCTCACCCTGCCGGGCAAACGGTGCGCGGACCTTTTCACTCAACCCCGCCGAGTAATAATTGCGGATCGGAATCCCGCCATCCGATTCCATCGTCTCGGTCTCAAATTCGTCAATATTGATCGTGGCCAGATAACTTGCCATCAAACTTGGTGAATCGAAGACAAATGTGGTTGCGTCACCTTTATCGGTGGTCTCGATCAACAGGCCATTGGCCGCCACTTCGAATGGCTTGGGAACCGTGACACGGAAAGTATAGGCAGCCTTATCCAATGGATGGTCATTGACTGGGTAAAAATTTGCCGAGCCATCGGGTTCACTCAACACAAAACTGCCGCCCTCCACGGTAACCCAACCCGTTTGCACAGGCAATGCAACAGATTGCATCTCTTCCGGTGAACCGCTGTATTGAATGACCACGGTAAACGCATCACCATCCGAAAGCGGTTTGAGCGGGCTGACGATCAGTTCCTGCCCATTGCGGGAGTAGTCTGCTTCAGCCCCGTTGACCGTAAGGCTGTTGATATCAAAGCCGATAAAATCAAGGTTGAAACTGCCGAGGTCCTGGGTGGCATTCGCCTCAATGGTGACGATCGCGGTCAGGTCGCTGGTGGCAACATCATGGATCGTAAAATCCAACAGGTAGTGCGTCACATCATAGCCACCGTTCCCAAACCCCGGGTAGAGCGAATCGCCCAGGCCTGCCGAACCGGCAACCGCTTCCAGCGTCTCTTCAGGGACGATGGTGGCAATTGCCACACCGGTCGGTGATTGTGGAACAGGGGTGGCGCCAAACTGGCCGCATGCAAGAACGGCAAAACCGATCGCAAGAGATGAGAGAATTGTTTGAAGTAATTTATTTTTCATTTTTATCCTTGTGGTTGAGGCAGTATATCACGGTGGTGTGTTGTAAAATTGAATGCACAGATTGGAGTCAAATGAACGCTTCCCCGCTTTTTGAATTTGCATTGCTTGGCTTTATTTCCATGTTCACCATGATCAACCCCATTGGCGTCATTCCCGTTTACACGGCGATGACCGCAAAATTATCGCCGCAAGAATCGCATCGTGTGGCGCGCAAAGCCAGCCTGACGGCGTTATTCATCCTGCTGGCCTTCGCCCTGACGGGGCAATTGATCTTCCGTTTCTTCTCCATCTCGGTCAACAGCCTGCGCGTGGTGGGCGGCGTGATCTTTTTTTTGATGGGGTACGAAATGCTGCAAGCCCACCTTTCACGCACACAATTTGACGATGAAACCACCCACGAATACATCAACGACATCTCCATCACGCCGCTTGGCATCCCCATCATTTGCGGACCGGGCGCGATCACTACCGCCATTTTGTTGATGAACGAATCCTCTTCACCGCTCGAATCAGGGATCGTGATCGGGATCATTATTGCGATCATCACCTTCACCTACGTCCTGCTGCTTGGCGCAAAACAGGTCACACATCTCATCGGCGAGAACGGCAACAAGGTGATGCTGCGGCTGATGGGTTTGATCGTGATGGTCATTGCCGTGGAATTTTTCTTCAGCGGTCTGACCCCGATCCTCCGCGAAATTTTCAAGATACAGTGAGGCTCACATGAATCGCAAACTGGATTGGCCCACCCTCGTGCTTTTTGCCGCGCTGCTCTTTGGCGCAATCGTCCGCTTTTGGCCTGCGCTCACAAATGGTTTTCCGCTTAACGATGGCGGCATGTTCTACACCATGATCCTCGATTTGAAGGAAAACAATTACCAACTGCCCGAATTCACAGAATACAACAATGCGGATATCCCCTTCGCCTACCCGCCATTCGGATTTTACATCGCCGCGCTTCTTTCTGACCTGCTGCCTGTTTCTGCGCTGCAAATATTGCTCTGGCTGCCAGCTTTGGTGAACACCCTCTCGATCTTCTTCTTTTACAAACTCGCCGGACAAGTCCTCAATTCACGTCTATTGGCGTCACTGGCTGTGTTGATCTATGCGCTTTCGTCACGTGCCTTTTTGTGGCAGGTAATGGGCGGGGGCATCACCCGCGCCTTTGGCATGTTGTTTTTAATTCTGATGCTATGGCAGGCGGTGCAATTGTTCAAGAGTGAGGGGCACCCAACTCATCTTGCGTTGACCATCCTGTTTGGTGCGGGCGCGATCCTGAGTCACCCGCAAACCGCATTACATGCAGTGCTCGGCGGTGCAATACTTTTCGGGTTTTACGGGCGCAACAAACGCGGAGTGCTTTCTGTAACGGCCATTGGGTTGGGCGTGGTGCTTCTCACCGCTCCCTGGTGGGGAACGGTGCTTTTGCGCCACGGCTTTGAACCGTTACTCTCGGCGGGGCAAACGAGTCAGCGCACACTCGAATCGTATCTTGCGATTTTGGATTTCAGCGGCCTGGATGATTATGTCTTCCTGCCTGCTTTTCTGCTGGCGGTGGTCGGTGCTGTGGCCATGTTCAAAAAACATGAGTTCCTGCTGATCGCCTGGCCCCTGCTGGCCCTGCTGGCAGACCCACGCGGCGGCGAGGGCATCGCCCTGTTGCCATTGTCCATGCTGGCTGGGACCGGGTTGGAGAAGGCCGCCAACTGGCTAAACCGTTCAAAAGAAGGGTCAAGCGAAGATCCGCTCTCGAACCGCAAGGCTCAAGCCTTGTTATTTGTCCTTTTTACTTATCTCATTCTCGGCGCCATGATCTTTGATTTTCAACTGGTGAATACCAGTTTGAAGCCCGCCGATCTTGAAATGATCCAATGGGTGAAGGAAAACATCAACGAGCGGAAGACCTTCCTGCTTTCCACAGGGCGCGAATTTTCCATGTCTGACCCCATGCAGGAATGGTTCCCTGCGTTGACGAGCCAGTACAGCGTCACCACCTTGCAGGGCCTTGAGTGGACCTTGAACGAGCTTTTCTTCCCGTGGCACTCAGAACTGGTCGCATTTCAGCATTGCGCCGATCTAAATTGCGTCACCAACTGGAGCGGAAAGAACAAAATCAACTACGACTATCTGCTGGTAACTGTCCCTGCCAGCGAAGACAAAAGCATTTTGGCTGACTCGCTGAGAAACCTTGCGCTTTCAGCAAAGGCATCTCCATCCTACACGGTCGTATATGAGTCGGACAGCACATTGATATTTGAATTCCACCGATGACGATATTTTCAGGGAACAGAATCCAGATTGCCAGTTAGAAAACATCCCTGCCTTCCCATTCCTTCATAAATTGGTCGAGAAAGCCAAGCATGACCTCATGCCGCTGTTCTGCTATTTTTTTGGCAGTCGGTGTATTCATCATGTCTTTTAGCAAAAGCAATTTCTCGTAAAAGTGATTAATGGTGGCGCTTTTGCTGTTCTTGTACTGTTCAAAAGTGGCATGCATTTGCGGCGCAGACTCAGGATCGTACATGGGTCTGTTCTTGTAGCCGCCATAGGCAAAGGCTCGGCCAATACCGATGGCGCCGATGGCATCAAGGCGGTCGGCATCCTGCACGATGAAGCCTTCGAGGCTTTTCATTTTATTTTCCACACCCGCCCCCTTGTAGGAAATGTGTTTGATGATCTCGCAAACTTCGTCGGCGATGGGAATTTCCACGCCGCAAGAATCAAGCCAGGCTTTGGCGCGAAGCGGGGTTTCATCGCCTGTATCGTTGAATTTCCAGTCATCGAGATCGTGCAGCAGGGCAGCCAGTTCCACGATGAATGGATCCGCTTTTTCGTGTTCGCAGATGGTGATGGCATTCTTCCATACGCGATAGATGTGCCACCAATCGTGCCCGGAAGAGTCCTCGGAGAATTCCTGTTTGATGTATTCAGCTGTTTTTTGGATGATGTGAGATTGGTTCATGCGGCTATTTTGCCACAGAAATCAGGCATTACGTGGTGCGGGGTCAACTCCTTTTGAGGAATAACAAAATCAGGACGACGATATTGGCCGCCGTGCCGATGGGCAGATACCACAAGCCGAGAAGCGCAACTGCGATCAATGCGTTGCGCCCCCAGGGTTGATTCAATGCAAAGCCCGCCACAGCAATCAGCGCCGCAATGCCATAAACGACGAAGATGGCTTTCATGAATGTGGAGCGCGGCTCGATGCCAAGTGCCTGCACAAAAAGTGTCCACGGACCAAGCTGGCCCGCATATTCGCCGCTGGCGGGTGTGAAGTAATCACCGATCGTCAATGCGCGCAGGCCATCTGCAAGCATCCAGCCAGCGGTCAAGGTGACGAGAATGAGGATGACCCATCTCATATTATTTTTTCAACACACACAATGCCTGGCGGATCTCGCCGAGGTGATACGCCGTGTGAATCACAATGGCAAGCGAGCCGCCGATCGAGTCATCGTTCCACACGGGGTTTTCGCGAAACAAATTCGAAATGCGTTGATACGTGGCCTGCAATTTATTTTTTGAGGCGGTCCATTCTTCAGGCGTCACCTTTTCCACGGTGCGCCACACTTCACCCCAATCCACGCGGCTGTTATCGTGGTGAACCACATACCGCTCAAGCACTTCCATGTAGAAGGTTACATGGGCCACCTGTGCGGCGAGCGAGGCGCACTTTCCGCCCACAGGGATCGATGCCTCTTCCGCAGAGACAGTTTCAAGGGTCCGAAAAAGAGACGTGTCTTTATCGAGGTAGATACCGTGGGTGTTGTCGAAGGTTTCATCAAGCAGTGCCATCAGGTTGTTGAAAAAATCTTCGTGAGTGATGGATTGTGACATTTTATCCTGCCCCATCAAATGCCGACCTGAGCCACGCGACAAGTTCTGCATCCACCTCACGCGGATCATTGACATTAACGATGTAGTTGCACATGCTTCCTTTTGGTTGTTCCAACAGACGGGCATTTTGCTTGAAGTCCTTCGCGTTTATGCCCACCTCAAAACGGGTGTTGGTCTTTGGACCGATCATGGCAAACTGTTTTTTGCGGCGCAGGCTGACATATCCCTTTTTAGGAACGATCTCGAACTCGCCGAACTTTTTCATCTCTTTTATCAATTTCTCGTGAATGGGTCGAAAGCCCGCTTTCGCACCTGAATAAATTTCATCGAGCACGGCATCTTCGTTTTTGCCTTCCGCAGCGCGCGTGCCGTCAGACTGAAAAATGGCATGGACAAGCGCGTTGGCATCGCCGTGACCCAGCCCAAGCTTTTCCTTGAACATGTCGCGGAGTTCGCCATGTTTGCTCAATCCGCTTTTTTGGGCAATGGCGGCAAGTTCTGCAAGCGACTTGCCTGTCTTCTTTTGGATATTTTCCAATTGGGTCTGTACAGCTTTATCGAGGCTACTCATAAATCATCTCCTTAAAAAAATCATTGACAGGCTGTGCGCCTCCGCCTTAAGGCAGTCCACCCATTCACAGGCGCATCAGATCGAATTGCCGAGTTCCGCGCATTGGACAAATGTTTTCCCCGGCTTCGGGAAATCCATATTCCTCCGAACAAAAAGACAGCGAACATACTGGCGACCACCGCAGGCCAGAACGGTGCGGAAGGCAGACGGGTGGCAACTTCTGATACTCCCGCCGCGATCAACCCCACGTACGACCAGTTCATGAATTCATAGTGAAATTCCAGCCAACGCCCATGAGGAAGGCGAAGGTATGCAGGGACGAATCCAGCCAGCAAGGTGAGTAAACTCGCCAATGCCGCACCATGAAAAGGTCCGAAATGACCCGTGAGTTGATAAATGAAAAGTGCAGTGATGTTGAGTCCCAGCATGTTTAAGAGGTACGCATATCCCAGTTGTTTGTGCAGGCGTGTCCCTTTGCGGGTATACAGTACACACGCGCCAAAGGCCAATGCTGAGACGGCAGACACAAGATGAAATATTGATGTAAATTGATATGCCATTTTCTTCCTTCTAAAGAGAAAACATCCTATTATTTTCTAACGCCATATACCGAGTATAAATCCGATGACCGTAAAATACACTGTGATAAAGCCACCGTTGACGAAAACATATTTCCACGAGCGCTGCTCGAACAGGGCGATGACTGCAAAAATCAGGGCGGCAAAACCGAAACCCGCAAGGAAACCCGCCGCCGCTCCCCAGGCTGCATTCGTGTTTGCATCTCCAAGGAAAAATGCCAGGTTATACGAGATCAACAGCGAAAACAGAAAGGCAAGTCCATAGGTTTTGGCGGGGTTTTGCTTTGCAAGTTGTTCCTCGGTCAGTTTTGATTCAGCCAGCCAGGCTTTGTAAAACAGAGCGGGCGAATACCATAGGGCGCCCAATGCCAGATTGAAAATAGCGCAAACAAAAACAGCGGCGTGATTAATATACAGGTTTTCCATGAGATTTCTCCTTTGTTTTTTGGAGGTAATCTTACAGAAATCGAATCCAAATGTATTGGAAAAAATTTACATTAAGCCACCGGAACGTAATTCAGAGTCGGCACCTTTCTTTTGATGTATTCGCCGGGAGTGAACCCGGAAAAAGCCTTGAAGTCGTTGATAAAGTGTGCCTGATCGTAAAAACCGCTGTCCATGGCAATATCACTCCATTGGACGGGCCGATTTCCTTCTATTGCCTTGATCGCTTTTTGAAAACGAGCGATCTTGAGATATTGTTTTGGCGGCACACCGACCTGCCCTTTGAACAATTCTATGAAATGTTTTTGGGAATACCCGATCTGCTCCCCCATTTTTTTGAAATTGAGCAAAGTGGGTTGGCGAAACATGCTGGTGACCGCATATACAACACTGGTAACCTTTGTGTCTTCGTAAAGTTTATCCCCGGCCATGTTCAGCAGAAATAATTCAACCAGTTGGAACATCTCCTGCGGTGATCTGGTAAAAAGCAATCTCTCACGAAAATCAAGAATGCGCCTGCCAAAAACCAGATCAGCCATGACGACCGAATCGGTCAGTTCATGCATCGGGAACGGATAAAAAGCACGGGCCATTCCCTTTTTGAAAGTCACTACCAATTTGGTGCTCTCCCTGCCCGAAGGAATTGTGATTGGGTGGGTCCGCACGCCACTGACCCAGGCATAACGACAGGATTGAACGATTTCCAACGTGTCATTATGATGAATATACTGGGGTGCATCTGACAACTCAATGATAAGTTCCGTGTTTCCATCGGGCAGAAATCTATCCAAAGAATGCTGTGGACGCATGCCTTCAAAATAGATCAGGCTGTCGATAAAATTACTCAACGGAAATGATGGGTGGTGAATTTCAAAACGCATGACGAATTTTCCAATACCAGTATTTTAGAACAAATATTCTGTTATTGCAAGCCCGTTTTTAGAACTTCAACAGAGTAAATCTTAGCCAAACCTAAGTCCTTTTCCACAAAAATCTTGTAAGGGCTATAATTCCCTCATGGCTACTAAAACTAAAAAAACCACTCCTGTTTTTGATTCTGACGAAGAAGACATCATCGAAGAAGCTCCTGCCCTGATTCCCGCCCCCACCATACAGGATTCTTCCGAAGAGACCATCACTTTCAAGAAAAGTCATTTTTACTCGGTACTGGTTGTGCTGGCATTTGCGGTCGGCGTGTTGGTAGGGTACGTTGTTTGGGGTCCCGGCTCTGGTAGAAGCACCGCTACAGCCGCAGCTGCTCAGGCCGCTGCGCAAGCTCCTGCAGGTGCCGAACAGGCTCCGCAATACAGACGCTACGATATCCCCACTGAAGGCTTCCCCAGCCTTGGCCCGGAGGATGCGCCCATTGTGATCGTTGAATTCAGCGATTTCCAATGCCCATTCTGCCGCCGCTTCCATGATGAGACCTACCAATCCCTGTTGGAAGCCTACCCCGGCCAGATCCGCTTCGTGTACCGCAACCTGCCGCTTACCTCCATACACCCGGCGGCCATGCCCTCCGCGATCGCCTCGCTCTGTGCCAAAGACCAGAATGCCTACTGGGATTATCACGAAAAACTGTTCAGCAGCGAACAACTCGATGAAGAGACCTTCATCCGCTACGCTGCCGATCTTGGGCTGGATACCGAGAAATTCACCTCCTGCCTTGCCAGCGGCGAACATGACGCCGAAATTCAAGAGGATATGAGTTTTGCCATTGACCTTGGCGTACAATCCACACCGACGTTTTTCGTCAACGGGCTTGCCATTGTCGGCGCCCAGCCGCTCGCCAACTTCCAACAACTGATCGACAAGGAACTGGCCGGGGAGATCCCGTAACCGCAAGCCAGGATCGATTTCAAATAAAGAGTTCACGGAAGTTCTTAAAATTTCCGTGAACTCTTTTTCTTTTTGGTATGATGTCCCGCGTGCCTATCACCCCCAAAGATTTTTTATTTGAGAGCAGAACATGAAAAAATTCGTAGCCATCGCTGGAAACATCGGTGTGGGAAAATCCACGCTTGTAAAAATGCTATGCAACGAAATGGGCTGGGAACCGTTCTACGAACCCGTCACTGAAAATCCATATCTTGCAGATTTTTACCAGAACATGTCTGCCTGGGCTTTTCATTCGCAGGTATTCTTCCTCACCCATCGACTGCGATCACATATGGGGCTTGCCCAACACCCCAGTTCTGTGATTCAAGACCGCAGCGTGTATGAAGATGCTGAAATCTTCGCGCAAAACCTGTACGACCAGGGCAACATGCAAGACCGCGATTATCAAACCTACCGCGAGTTGTACGAAACCGCCGTGCAATTCCTGCCGCCGCCGGACCTTGTCATTTACCTGCGTGCCTCCGTGCCCACGCTGCTTAACCGCATCAACTCACGCGGACGCGCCTACGAGCGCACCATCGCCCCCGAATATCTGCAGAACCTCAACGACCTCTACGAATCATGGATCGAAAATTTCACACTCTGCCCCGTGCTGGCTGTTCCAGCAGATGACCTTGATTATGTAGCCCACTCCGGTCATCTGCGGTTGATCATCGCAAAAGTGGAAGATAAACTGGTCGGAAAAGAAGAAGTGGTCTTCGAGCCTGAAGAAGTTGCACGCGCCGCAGAAGATTAGATCATAAAAAACCTCCCGAGGGAGGTTTTTATTTTAGTTGGGAAAATATCTCAGCGCATTGAATCGTGTTGGCATCTTCCATATTGTCTTCGATGCTCCACCATGCAGACAGGATGGCATGAGCCGTTGACCAGTTGATGATCTTTTCGCGCTCCCAACCCAACCTTTCGGCAAGGATGCTCACCCGCCTCTCAGCGCGGACCTTGAACCTGCTCCAGTCCGAAATGCTGCTCCACGGGTTGAGCATAAGCGGACCTACCTCATACCCCACAGGCCCAATCACTCCCTTCGGATCAATGACCAGCCAACCACGTTCCGATGAAAGAATATTGAAGTGATGAAAGTCGCCGTGCATTAATTTCACATCGGTGTCAGCAAATAACTCGGGCAAAAATGATTCCACTCGCTCCAAAAGTTTTTTTGGGAATGGCCCCGTCCCGCCATCAAAGTGCGGACGTATCTTCTTCAACCCAGCAAACCAATCTGATAATTTAATAAATTTATTGTCACTTGAAACTTCGCGCCATAGCTTACTCATTACCTCAGCGGCGATGATCGTGCGTTCTTCATCATCTTCGAGCTTGGCAAGCATCTTGCCAGGCTTGAGTCTTTCCAACAATAAAAGCCCGCGCTCTTCGTCATGTTCGAGCAATTGACAGGCACCGTCACCATTGAATAATTTCAGTGCGGTCATTTCGCTGGTCAACTCAGGGTTTGGGACTCCCATTTTGAGAATGACTTCGTCATCACCTCGATTTGCAAAAGCGACAAAGTTAAAAGATAAATTGGGAACAGGAGTTACCTTCGTTAATCCCCAACGGTCTGAGACCTCATCTATTAAAACAGGAAGGACAGCGAGAAATCTCTCGCCGTCC
>DAOQID010000136.1:0-10362 GCA_035339375.1 Anaerolineales bacterium
CGACAGGTTGGTTATGCCCTTTGGGCTTATTTGTTTCGGTGGGCAAAGGCAGGGATGAAGGCTGAACGCTTTGCATGAAGGATGAATCGGTTGCTGCTGCAGAAGTAGTTTGTGTCTGTGGTGGTGATTCTGTGGCGGGTATACAGGCGGCGAGGAGCGACAGAAAGAGAAGAGTGAAAAGAAGTTTTTTCATAAGCCTTTTGATCACAAAAGAGACAAAGGGTCACTAAGGAAAAACCTTAGTGACCCTTTATAGTTACGAATTACTTGAACAGGAAATCAGTATTCGGAATTTCAGGCATGGTGATGGCTTGAGAGTACAGGAAGGCTCCTGTGGGCTGGTTCAGATCTTGCAGCCAATCGACGCGCAGTTTCAACAATTGCGCGCGCTGGCTGGCGGTGAGGGTTTGGTTGATCTGATTGAAGGCGAAGATGTAGCTGGTGATAATCTCGCCATCGAGCTCGCCATAGGTTTCCATCAGCCTGAGGATTGCGGTTTGATCAGGAGTGCCGCCTGCCATGAATTGTCGCAGCATTGTAGAGACCTCCTCCCTGCTGCTGACGATTCCATACAAAGCCGGTTTCTGATCAGTCACAAGGTTGTTGATCAGTGCCGCTTGATCTGCTGTGAGAGTCTTGAGAAAGGCGTCACCCATTTCAGCGGTGAGGTTGGATGGAATGGTGAAATCGGGATTGCCCATTGCAGGCGCATCTTTCATATAGAAGGAACCGAAGTAGGTGCCCTGCCGTTCGGGACAGAAGTAGACATCGGCTTGAAAAGAACCGGCGTACCAACTGAACATGTCACCAGCGTAGGTCATTACTGCGATCTTTTCATCCTGCGTAAGACCTTTGAGTTCTGAAGGCTCGTTCACCACAGGCCATGAGGTCATGCCCTGTCCGACCATCGCATCAAGATAAGCGCGTTGCTCGGTTGTGAACGCAGAGATGATTCCGCCCATGACCTGTGCGCGTTCGTAACTGATCTGGCCGTCGAGTTGGTAGAGTTCTGCAGAATAGGATTTGACTGCATCTGGATTTAAGCCGGTTGTTCCAGCGGGCAGGTCTCCTTCTACGAGGCGGCGGAATGCTTTCATCAGCACAAAGCGTTTGTAGCCATATTCATTGATCGATGCAACCTGGTTTTTGGCGAGTGTAATTAGCGCGGCTTTCTGGTCAGAAGTGAGTACGTAGAGCAGGTTCAATGAAGCACGGGTGAGAAAGTCGGTATTGTGTCCCATTTCGCTGGGGTCATTGTCGCGCAGATATTGAAAGCCCCAGAAATCAGCGACTTTGCCGGGAGGGAAGAATGAATCTGCGCCAAGGCTGCCGGTGATAAATGCAAGGCCATCAAAGGCGATGGTGTTCAATTGAGCGCCATCTGAAAGGGTTTGATCGAGGTTGAATGCGGGCGGTGTAGGTGGCAGATTGAATGCGCGGACGAGAAAGACCGCCATCTGTGCGCGTGTAACCGACTGTTCAGGGCAGTATCCTGTGTCACTGCACCCGGCGGTGATGCCTTCATTGACCAATTGCTCAATCCAACTTGCGGCCCAATAATCGGCTGAGATATCGGTGAAGACGGTGCCGGTTGCGGCTGGCGGGATGTAGCTGCTGCCATATTCAGATCGGAGCAGGAAGATCGCCATCTGATCGCGTGAGACGATGGTTTCCGGGCAATATAGGCCGGTGGAACAACCTGAGGTGATGCCTTCGGCTGAGAGTTGCTCGATCCAATCGGCTGCCCAATAGCCTGCCGGTACATCGGTGAAGACGGTCCCTGTGGCAGCGGGTGGAGTGTAGGCATTGCCGTGTTTGGATCGCAACAGAAAGACTGCCATTTGTGCGCGGGTAACAAGCGTATCAGGACAGAATAATTTGGGCGTGGTGCTGCATCCGCCGGTGATGCTGTTTGCAGCGAGCGCTTCGATCCATTGATACGCCCAATAGGTTGTGGGGACATCTTCGAATGTGGCTGTCGCTGCTTGTGCAGAGGCAGGCTGTGGCGCAGTTGACGCAAAGGTGAAACCGGTTGTCAGCAGGGAACAAATCAAGAGTAGTGAGAAGATTTTTTTGTACATTGTTTCATCCTTTCTTTTGAAATGGTTCGTTTCAGTTTTTGATTACTTGAAGAGGAAATCAGAATTTGGAATTTCAGGCATGGGGATTGCTTGTGAGTACAGGTAGGCGCCCGTGGGATGAGATTGGTCACCGAGCAGTTCTGTGCGCAGGGCGTCGAGTTCTGCCTGTTGTTCGGAGGTGAGCGAGCTCTTGACTGCGGCGAAGTTCACGGCCATGTTGTAGATGATCTCACCGTCGTACGCGCCGTATTGTTCCATCAGGCTCATGATGGTTGCCTGATCAGCCGCACTGCCGTCTTTGAACTTGCGAAGTTCAATGGAGATCTGTTCGCGGGCATCTACCATTCCTTGCAGGGCAGATTTCTGGCTGTCAACCAGGCCCGTGATCAGCGCGGCTTGATCGGGAGTCAGTTTTTGCAGCATGGTCTCGCCGAGGTCACCTGTCAAATTAGTGGGGATGGCATAGGTCGGGTCGCTCATGGCTTTTATGTCTTTGAGGTAGAACGAGCCGAAGTAGGTGCCGTGGCGTTCGGGGCAGAAGTACACATCTGCTTCGACAGAGCCAGCATACCAACTGAACAGATCGGCAGCGTATGTCATCACAGCGACTTTGGTATCGCGGTCAAGTCCACGCACATCTTCGGGTTCCTGAACATCGTTCCACTCCAACATGCCTTTGCCGACCATCGCATCGAAGTAGGCGCGCTGTTCCGCGCTAAGGCTGATGAGGATCTGTCCCATTAATTGGGCGCGTTCGTAGCTGATCTGTCCATCGAGCTGATACAACTCCGCAGAGTAGGCTTTGACCGCCTCTTCATTGAGTCCAGTCGTGCCAGCGGGGAGGTCACCCTCGGCGAGGCGGCGGAAGGCGTCCATGAGGATGAAGCGTTTGTATCCGTAGGTGTTGATGTCATCCACCTGGCTTTGAGCAAGAGCAACGAGTTGAGCGCGTTGATTGGCAGTGAGATTATTGAGTGTGTTCATCGCGGCACTGGTGAGGAAGTCGCCCGCATGTCCCATTTGAGAAGGGTCATTGTCGCGCAGATATTGGAAGCCCCAGAAGTCCGCAACTTTGCCAGGAGGGAAGAAAGAGTCTGAGCCGAGATCGCCCGTCATGAATGCCAGGGCATCGTAAGAGATGGTCATGCCCTGAGCTTTATCTGAGGTGGCTTGCTCGATATTGTAGGCGGGTGCAATATTGGTGAGTTGATTGTTGCTTTGTTGGTTGTTACCCTGTTCCTGTTGATTCCCCTGTAAATTCGGGTCCGTCATACCTTCGCGGGCATACACTACATTCAGTTCAGCGCTGGCAAGGGTGATATTTTGTATGGCTGCGAGCAAGGTGTCACGATTCACCTGTTCAGCAGGAACGTTGATCTGTGGTTCGGCGGCGAGCGCGTACACGGTGTATGTGTATATCTTGTCACCGGGTCCCTTTGAGCAGGGCGGGGAATACTCGACAAGCCCATTGTTGATGTTGTTGCCAAGTGTGCCGATACCGCTTACATTCTTGGGTAGGCTGGTCACATCGGCGGGGATGTTATACAACACCCAATACCAATGAATACCATCGGGTGCTTCATGATGCATGATGACTGCGTAGCTTTGTGTCTCGCTGGGGGCTCCGCTCCAGGCGAGCGGGAGAGTCGAACCGTTGCCGTCACAGGTGAATTCGACAGGCAGTACGCCGCCGTTCGAAACATCTGTACTGGTGAGGATGAAGCTTGTGTTGAGCAACTGCAAAACAGGAGACGTGACAACAGCAGTTTCACTAACTTCAGGAACAAGAATGGTTTCTGTAACCGAGGGTGGTGTCATGCATCCTGTTAGCAAAACGGTGAGAAAGAGGATGGAGAGAAATTTGCGGTACATATCATTTTTTCCTTTCACTCCTACGATAGCAGGAAGATGTAAGGAAATTGTTTAGAAGGGTTTAGGATTTTGTTTACGCCATCCTTTCAAGGGTTTTTGAGAGACTGTAAAATAAATACAAGTCATCTCAAAAATGATTAAACCGTCCAAAGCCGCTGGATTTCCCTTATAAATTTGGGAGTTTTACTCAACATGGGTGAGACAAGTTCCACTAAAACTGGAACCTTCGAGCCCGTTGGCCCGGTCCCTGAACACCAGCGCAAAGGACTTGCGAGAGTATTAATGGCCGAAGGGTTGAAACGACTGCAAAAACTCGGTGCGGTCATGGTATATGTCAGCTCATATGGCAAAGCCGCACATGCAACTTATGAGTCAGTTGGGAATCATTTGGAGTTGTGGGAGAAGAGTTTTTAGGAATTGACTTCTGGGTTTGTTTGTTGGCATCTCTTTCGATTTTATGAAGAAATAAAACACCCAATCACATTCCGCCCGTGGAAGATTACCCAAACGGTGATCTCAATGATCTTGGAAGGTGTTAATTTTTGAATATTGGTTTTATAATGAATCCATGTCCACACCAGTTTTGGCCACGAAACTTTCCATCCCTGTACCACGGCCTAAAATTGTCCCTCGTCCCCACCTCACTGATCAACTGAATGTAGGTCTGCACCGTAAATTGACCCTTGTTTCTGCTCCTGCAGGCTTTGGAAAAACCACCCTGGTGGCGGAATGGATCGCGAGTTGTGAAAGACCTGTCGCTTGGTTGTCGTTGGATGAAGCGGATAATGACCCCATACGATTTCTGACGTATCTGATCGCTGCTCTGCAGACGATTGTTTCAACCATTGGGGCAGATGTGCTGCGTATACTTCAGTCTGCTCAACCACAGTCATCCGAAGCGGTGCTGACTATTTTGATCAATGAAATTGCCGCCATCTCGGATGATTTTATCCTTGTCCTGGATGACTACCATCTGATTGAAGAAAAAACGATTGGCAATGCGCTAACCTTCTTGCTGGAGCACATGCCGCCACAAATGCATTTGGTGATCATCACTCGTGAGGATCCAAATCTGCCTTTGGCCCGGTTGCGTGTTCGCGATCAATTGACCGGGCTGCGAGCCACAGACCTGCGTTTTACAGACTCTGAAGCTGCCGAATTCCTCAATCAGGTGATGGGATTACGCCTTTCGGCAGAAGACATCGCTGCGCTGGAGGCCCGAACGGAAGGCTGGATTGCGGGATTGCAATTGGCGGCGATCTCAATGCAAGGGCATAAAGATGCTGGGGGATTCATCAAGTCTTTTACCGGCAGCAACCAATTTGTCCTGGACTATCTGATCGAAGAAGTTTTGCATCAACAGCCTGAAAGCATTCAGGCTTTTTTGCTGCGCACATCCATTCTCGACCGCATGTGCGGTTCCCTTTGCGATGCCGTCTTACTGGATTCTTCAACATCTGGGCAGGAGACGTTGGAAAGCCTCGAACACAGCAACCTGTTCATTGTTCCGCTGGATAACGAGAGACATTGGTATCGTTATCATCACCTCTTTGGAAGTCTATTACGCCAGCGGTTGGGACAAAGCTGGAAGCCCGAAGAAATTGCCCGATCTCATATTCGCGCCAGTGAGTGGTTTGAGAAGCACGAAGACCCGGCTCAGGCATTCCACCACGCCATCGCTGCCGGGGATCACAGCAGGGCGGCGGCGTTGGCTGAAAAATATTGGCAGGGTATGAATGAAAACTTTCAGTCGGCTGCCTGGCTGGGTTGGGTGAAGCAGCTACCGGAGCGATTGATCCGTTCGCGTCCCGTACTTTGCACACAGATCGCCTGGGTGTATATGGATCTTAGTGAGGCGGAAGCCAGTGAGTCCCGCCTCAGAGATGCTGAACAGTGTCTGGAAAATCCAACGGATGAAATGGTTGTTGTGGCGGAAGAGCAATTTCGTTCCCTGCCTGCGCGGATCGCGATCGCCCGCACGTACAATGCCCAATCTGTAAGCGATTATCCTGCCGCGTTGAAGTATGCAAAACTGGCGATCAAACTCGCTCCTGAAGAAGATCATTTTTTGCGTGCCCAGACCAATGCGATTTTGGGCGGCACGTATTGGGCAAATGGCGATCTGGATGCCGCCTGCAAATCCATGAGCGATTGGATCGATAATGCGCAGAAAGCCGGTAACTATATTTTTGCCATTGCCAGCGCTTCTGGAAAAGCGGATATTCTGATGGAGCAAGGATATCTCCGTGAAGCATTAAGAACCTATCAACAATCCCTGCAGCTTGCTTCAGAGCATGAAACCGAGTCGCAACACATCATTGCGCATCATCATTTGGGGTTGGCACTGCTTTACCATGAAATGCAAAACGATGAATCTGCCGCGCAGCATTTTCAGAAGAGCATGGAGCTCGGTCAGTATTCCGTTTTGCAAGATTGGTCATATCGTAAAAACCTTGCTCAAGCCCGGCTGAAAGAGTCTGAGGGAGATCTGGACTCTGCACTCGGCTTTTTGGATGATGCCAAACGCTTTTACATCAGGTCCCTCATACCCAACACACGTCCCATTGATGCATTCAAGGCGAGGATTTTTCTCAAACAAGGACGATTGTCCAATGCGCAGGAATGGGTGCGCCAGCATGGGCTTTCGGTGAGCGATGATCCTGGCTATTTGTGCGAGTTCGAGCTTGGTACTCTGGCGCGGGTGCTTCTGTCTGAGTATCAAACCCATCGAAAAGAACGCATTATTAATGATGCATTGAACCTGTTGAAGCGGCTGTTGAAGGCGGCAGAAGACCAAAAAAGGATGGGGAGCATTCTCGAAATTTTGATGGTAACGGCTCTTGCCTACCATGCACTTGGCAGCACATCTCAGGCATTCGTTACGCTGGAACGCGCTCTGACCCTGGCAAGACCGGAAGGCTATGTCCGCATCTTTGTAAATGAAGGCGATCTCATGCGGGCATTGCTTACGGATTTTAGAGCCTCCAATGAAAAGCAACGGCACGGCAATGGCAGCGACTTGAAAGACTATGTAGATAAACTCCTTTCTGCCTTCACACAACCCAAAGATGTACAACGATCAAAACTGATCGAGCCGCTCAGCAAGCGTGAGCTGGAAATTTTGCAACTCATTGCCCAGGGTCTCTCAAATCAAGAGATCGGCAAGCGGCTTTTCCTTGCCTTGAACACCGTAAAAGGGCACAATCGAATTATCTTTGACAAGTTACAGGTCCAAAATCGCACCGAAGCCGTGGCGCGTGCCCGTGAATTGGATCTGTTATAGCTGCACGGTTACTTGATCGATAAATCTGATTTTAGGTGCTGAGCCACACACGAAGGGGGATTTTGTTCGTGGCTTTAATACCCCTTCCGTCACACCCCATCCAAAAACAACACCCCCAATAACACTTAAGTGTCTATTCGTTAACACCTCCTTGTAGGTAAACTAACCCTACACTGAATAAGTGGTGCGGACTGAAACAAACGGCCACAAAAGGAACAACGGAATGACGAATGGACAAAACCTGAAAACCGACCCAGGACAGCCAATGGTTTATCAAATCAGGATTAAGGGTCACCTGAACGATCAATGGGTAGATTGGTTTGAGGGCATGAACATCATCCTTGAAGGCAACGGCAACACGCTGTTAACGGGCCCGGTGATCGATCAGTCCGCATTACATGGATTGCTAAAGAAAGTACGCGATCTGGGCATGACCTTGCTATCGGTAAACGGCGTCCATCTCGATCAGGCGGAAGCGCCTGAGGCCAGCCAAAATTTCTTATTGTCAAATCAAAATAACCTCGGAGGAATACTTATGAAAGCAATTGTGTACACCAAATTCGGATCACCAGACGTTCTTAAATTACAGGAGGTAGCCAAGCCTGCCCCCAAGGACAATGAAGTACTGATAAGAATCGTTGCAACAACCGTTGCAGTAGAAGACCCAGGTATACGCGCCCGTCCAGGTCTGAACGGGTTTTTGAAACCCAAGAGATCCATCCTGGGATTTTATCTGGCTGGCGAAGTGGAAGCCGTCGGAAAAGACGTAAAACGATTCAAGAAGGGCGACAAAGTGTATGGAAATACCGGGCTGAGCCTATTGGGTACCTATGCCGAATACATTTGCATGCCTGAAGATGGGGCGCTTGCAATGAAACCAGCCAACATCACCGATGAGGAAGCCGCTGCCCTTCCCAACGGGGCATTAACCGCCTTGCCCTTCCTGAGAGACAAGGGAAATATTAAGAGCGGACAAAAAGTTCTTATCTATGGAGCATCCGGGGCGGTGGGAACCATTGCCGTACAACTCGCCAAATACTTTGGTGCGGATGTCACTGGGGTATGCAGCACCATGAATCTGGAATTGGTGAAATCGTTGGGAGCTGACAAGGTCATTGATTACACCCAGGAAGATTTTACAAAGAATGGTCAGACGTACGACATCATTTTTGACACAGTGGGCAAGAGTGCGTTTTCACGCTGTAAGGACTCGCTGACCGAAAATGGGATCTATCTAACCACAGTTCCGTCACTGGCAACCTTCATCCAAATGCTGCGTACATCCATGACAGGCGGAAAGAAGGTGGGGATCGCGGCGACCGGGTTGAGACCTTCCAACGAAAAGACGAAGGAATTGATTTTCCTCAACGGACTGATCGAGGCAGGCAAAATAAAAGCGGTCATTGACCGAAGCTATCCGCTGGAGCAGATCGCCGAAGCTCACAAGTATGTTGAGGCAGGGCATAAAAAGGGAAATGTCGTCATCACCCTGAACCATAATGCCAAAAACTAAATTACAGAGAATAAGAAGATAAAGATGAATTCGATCACAGGAGCAAATATCATGGAAACAAAAGCAAACACAGCCAAAATGAAAGCGGTCGTGAACACCCAATACGGATCACCCGACGTTCTACAACTCAAAGAGGTCGAACGCCCCACGCCCAAGGACAATGAAGTGTTGGTAAAGGTCCATGCTGTGTCTGTCAACGCTGCCGACTGGCATCTCTTGCGCGCCGACCCATTTCTTGTCCGTTTGCAGTTTGGGCTTTTCAAACCCAGGCACACGATCCTTGGCGCTGACATTGCCGGGCGCATCGAAGCCGTAGGCAGGGATGTCAAACGCTTCAAGGTCGGTGATGATGTATTTGGCGATATCTCTGGTTCTGGCTGGGGTGGATTCGCAGAGTACGCTTGTGCCCGTGAAGATACTCTCGTGCGAAAACCTGCCAACATCTCGTTTGAAGAAGCGGCGGCTGTGCCGATGGCGGCGGTCACAGCGTTGCAGGGACTGCGAAAGGGCGGCATCCAGCCTGGGAAAAAAGTGGCAATCAACGGGGCGTCCGGAGGCGTTGGCACATTCGCTTTGCAGATCGCCAAAGCCTTCGGGGCAGAGGTCACCGCAGTGTGCAGTACCCGCAATGTCGAACTGGCTCGTTCGCTTGGTGCAGACCATGTCATTGATTACACCCAGGAAGACTTCACAAAAAATGGAAAGCAATACGACCTGATCCTTGCCACGAATGGCTATCATCCGTTGGCTGATTACCAACGCGCCTTATCCCCAACTGGCAGCTATGTGATGACGGGCGGCACCAATGCGCAGATGACAGAAGCCATGCTCTATGGACCGTTGAAATCAAGAAATGGAAAACAACAAATGGGCAACCTGTTGGCGCAGCCGAACCAAAAAGATTTGGAAACTGTCGCTGAACTGCTGGCGGGCGGCAAAGTGAAATCTATCGTTGCCAGGCGGTATTCGCTGGCGGAAACTGCCGATGCCATCCGCTGCGTGGAAGCGGGCCACGCTCAGGGCAAGATCGTGATCACAACGTAGATCTGATTTTCATTCCAACTCTGAAACGTGTTCTTGAATTTATTGGTAGCACTTTTACGAGGAGACAAAATGTCATTCGCCACCTTTTGGGCTGAAGATACCCTGACCTCAATCGCATCATTACCTGGATTTACAGCTGGCCCTGCCGTCGATTGGGATGAACTCGCCGGGATTAATCGCATCTCTCAGGCAGAAGTCATGGACCGTGTCAATCATGGGCATCGCCCATACGTTGCGCGGATGGATGGTCAACCGGTTGCATATGGCTGGCTTGCCACAAGCAAGATATCCATCGGCGAACTCGGAATTAACGTTGAACTTCCATCAGGTGATCGCTATCTCTGGGATTTCGCCACTCTCCCAGATTGGCAGGGACGCGGGTTTTATCCGCGTTTGTTACAGTCCATCCTCGAACAGGAGATCCAAAATGCCAAACGCTTCTGGATCATCCATGCACCGGAAAACCTCCCTTCCGGTGCGGGTATGAGCAAGGCAGGATTTGAATTTGTCGGGCAGCTCTCTTTCACATGGGATGGAAAAATAGGCCTTGCCCCCTATGCAGATTCAAC